>JBBTSN010000059.1:0-8552 GCA_038078775.1 Patescibacteria group bacterium
CGGTACGCGAGCTGGGTTCAGAACGTCGTGAGACAGTTCGGTCTCCTATCTACTGTGCACGTCGAAAACTGATGAGACTCGTTCCTAGTACGAGAGGACCGGAACGAATGTACCTCTGGTGTACCAGTTGTCCTGTCAAGGGCACCGCTGGGTAGCTAAGTACAGCTCGGATAAGCGCTGAAAGCATCTAAGCGCGAAGCCGACTCAAAGATGAGTTTTCATAGACACCTCAGAGACTATGAGGTTGATAGGTGGCAGGTGTAAGCTCCGTAAGGAGTTCAGCCGAGCCATACTAATATGTCGTTCTCCGCCCACTGAATACGCAAAACGCGTTGTTCATGGCTGACGAAGGGCAATACGCAAAATTTTTCATCAAGTATTCAACACAAGTGAAGTGTTAAAGATGAATTTATTCCAGGCTAGTTTCGGCCTTGCGACGAAGATTGGTCGTCAAGGTGTACCAAACCGGTACACCGTCGACACAATCGAGGAGCAAGACGAAAATAGACGGAATCAATTCATCTATAAGATCGCACTGTTCTGGTGGTTCTTTCCAAAGGGTCACACCCGTTCCCATTCCGAACACGGCCGTTAAGCCTTTGTGAGCCGATGGTAGTCAAGGTTGGCGAGAGTAGGTTGCCGCCAGAACAGTGCGATTTTATGCAAAAGATCGTCTCGTAAGAGACGGTTTTTTGTTTTCATGGAATTGCATTGATGATAAACTTGGCTATATGTATTCTGATCGGCATAACGAAAGTGAGCGTACAGGATATTGTGTGCACGGAAATAGGCCTACATCGTGTAAAAGATGTATCTCAGACATAGAAGGTCTTTGCGAAAAGCTTCTGACGACAGAACAGGAAGGCGAAGCGATGAAGAAGAAAGAAAGTCACCCATTTTTTAAGGAGTCTTTCGCAAAGGGGGATAAGCAAATTGCTCTTTTTGGCACTCGACACACCTCGAAAGAACCTATCATCGCAGAAATGGTTCAGCAATACAGGGAAATAAAACCAGATGTTATTTTTTGCGAAGGGAATGATATTCATACGCTTTTTCCGGGCATGACTGATGAAGAGATTCGATCGCAAGATCCAAAAGAAGTTATGGAAAAAGAGGAGCAGATTTTTCTTATTTGGCAAGCGTTCAAAGATGGAAAAGAGGCTCTTTCCTGGGATTTACCATTTCACGATCAGTTGATCATCGCCTTTGAAAAGCATGGGCAAGATGTAGTTGCGGGATGGGTCGTAACCTATGCATTAGGGAAACTATACAGCCATCATGAATCTCCCTCAGTAGCAAAGCTAGATGAGTTGCTTCCAGCGGTAATTTCTCAATCAGAAAGAAATGCATTAGCAGAGCGGGGATTGGATTTGCGAAATGAAGCCCTCGAAGCCGCCTGCAAGAAATATACCGGATTCGATTTCAAGGAACTGGCCGAACGCTTCCAAGATCCTGGGTATTACGAGCAAGACTTCTCTGATCTCAGGGCACTATACGATCCTCGTGGTTCTGGAGAGACGAATGGAGTTTTAAAAGATATGAACGTAGCGCGAGATCGACATGCAATTAAAGTTCTACATGCCGCAAAGCAAAAGTATAAAAACATCGTAGTTTTTGCAGGAGGAAGCCATGTGCTTACGTGGAAGCCGGCAATAGAGGAAATGTATAAGTAGTATATGAATCGATGGTTCTCCGCGTCGTTGATGCTTTTATTTGTTCTTGTTCTCCCTCAACAAGCCCACGCAATCCCTCCTCCCGATGTCATCGCCAATATCGGATCGTCGTTTGCACAGATCTTTAGCTTGGCAGTCGTTTTTCTTTCCATTGGCTCATCGTTTATATTTTCTCATCTCAAGAAGGGAAGAGCTTTTGCCAAGCAGAGGCCGGTGATTGCTCTTGTGGCGGCCATTGGCGTGATTTCGGTTGCACTTTGCATTGCATATGCAGTTACGGAAATACGACGCGTACAGGAGCAGGAGGAGTACGATCGCGAAGTTGCGGAAAAGCTTCGTGAAGAAATAGAAAAACACGACATGGAAGAAGAGGTTGGAGTTCTCAAGAGCGATTTCTTTATAAAGAATCAATATCTCCCGCTTACGGTCACTAATGAAGAATTTGCGGCAACCGAAGGTGCATTTGTTTTAGACGCACGAGAAGATGAAGAATACGAGTACGGTTTTTATTCGGGGAGCACGCATATTCGCTTTGCAGACATTCTCGACGGGCAATGGTCGACGCTTCCGACTGATCAGGTGGTGTATGTAATGTGTTGGTCAGGTATTCGGGGAAGTGAAGTTGCGTCGTATCTCAGAGAAAAGGGCATTGTGGCGCAGGCTTTGGAAGAGGGTGCAAGTGGTTGGGTAGAGGATGGGGGAGCATGGGAGGGTGAAGTACTTTTCTTGAGTGTGTACACGGGAGAACAATATACGAAGCTCTTCTCAACAAGTGAGACGCGAGCATTGCAAAACGATAGCGTAGTTTTAGTAGATACGCGCAGACAAGAAGGGGATGCTCAGGTAATTCCGGGAAGCATTTTTGTCTCAGCGTTCTATACACCTACTCCAGAGCTCGAAAGTCTTCTTGATCAAGTTCCTCCGGATTCACGGTTCATCACGATCTGTGATGATTTTGTAAGTTGCTTTGATGCAAAAATCGTCGGAGTAAAATTGGAGAAACGCGGAAATACATTCCTCGGGAGGTACGCATCGCCGTGGGAGTTTTAATAAAAAAAAGAAATATGAAAAATGAAAAACTTATTGAGGTCGCAGCAAGCGTTCTTAATCCAAGAAAAGTGGGGGATCGTTTATTTGGTGACGTCGGATCAGCACTCGTGACAAAAGAAGGAAATATTTATAAAGGAGTTTGTATCGACACATCGGGAGTGGGATTCTGTGCGGAACAATCCGCGATTGCAGCGATGATCTCTGCAGGAGAAGAGAGATTTGAAAAGATCGTTGCGGTTTGGAAAGATGAAAAGGGAGAAATATTTATTATTGCGCCATGCGGTCATTGCAGAGAGTTTATGCGACAGACAAATGAGGAACATATGGACAGTGAAGTGATCCTTGCCAAAGAAAAAAACCCAAAGCTAAAAGAACTCCTACCAGAAAGAGATTCTTGGAAAAAAGTGTGATCGGAGAAAAAACAAAGCGACTCCAGGTGCTTAAAAAAGCAGGATGTAACGTTCCAGCTTTTGTTGCAATCTCGTCAGAAGATCTCACGAAAGCTCCCGAAGAAATCGCCGAGATCATTCGTAAAGAAATACCCGCAGAAAAGTTTGCGGTACGTTCAAGTGCGCTCTCGGAAGACGCGGAAAAGAATTCGATGGCAGGACAGTTTTTAACGAAGCTTGATGTGTCACGAAGTGATCTCGAAGAAGCCATCGAAGAAGTATGTGACGACGCAAAAGAGAAACTCGGAAGTCTCTCAGAATTTTCTTTGCTCATCCAAGAGTTCATTGAGGCAGATTTTTCGGGGATAGCATTCACAAGAAATCCGCATGGCAATCGCGAGATGGTTCTTGAATACTTTTCTGGTCGGGGTGACGTAGTAGTCGGCGGGCTCGTGAAGCCCATTCGCGAAGCATTTTATCGAACACGAAAAGAAGTCGCATCAGAATTACCCAATATATACAAGATAAAAGAGGTATTTATTGCAATAGAAAACGTATTCAACTTTCCGCAAGACATCGAGTGGTGCATGAAAAATGGAGAACTATTCATTTTACAATCGCGTCCCATCACTTCACTTTCAGATTCACAGCATCGTGCATTTCTTGCGCTCGAAAAAGAACTCCACGACGGAAAATATTACTTTGCAAAAACAGAAACATGTGACGTCGCACCCAATCCTTCCCCAGAGACATTTTCTCTTTTACAAAAAATCTACGCAGAAAATGGTCCAGTCGATCGTGCATATAACGCCTTCGGAATCACATACACAGATACAAGATTTCTCACCACATTTTCCGGCGAGCTCTACGTCGATAAAGAAAAAGAATTACAAAGTTTATTTCCTTCACACAGCTATTTTTTCGGAAACAAATACGCACCGCGTCCAGTGCATCTGAAGGGATTCCTGACGTCACTAAAAAATACGCGCCAGCTTTCTCGTTTACAGGGAGATGATTTAAAAATATTTGATCAGATTTCCCAACTTCTTAAAAAGGAGCTGTCACACGTCTCTGAAAAACAAGCGATAGAGGAATTTCTTGCTGACTACGAGCTCATCTTCACTATAAATCTCCTTGCAGAGAAGGCTCTTCGAGATCTCAAGAAAACACTTCCCAAGAACGTATCTCTGGCAACGGCACTTCAAGTCTTTCCCAAAAGCCTCCGTCCAATGCTCGAGGCCCCAAAAGATCTCGTTGGAAACACGTTGGAATTCTCGGATACATCGACGTTTGTGGCCGTAATTGCGGGACACAAGGGGGAGATCCCTCCTATCGTCGGGATGACAGACGAAGAAAAGCTCCGTCTCGCCCAGGAGTTCATCCGCCTTCGTGAATACGGTCGTTGGCTTGCACTACGTCACATTTCTCGACTGAGAACCTTTCTCACGATAAAGCCGCAAGCTCATACAGGCGCATCGCTTCTTCCAAGGGTGATCACCGACATGCCGATTGCGGGAGATGCTAAAAAGCCGCTCGGCGTTTCTGCAGGAATCGCAAGCGGGAAGATTGTGCACACTCCGGAACAAGGGGGAATCTTGGTAGTTTCTTCACTTACTCCGGAAATCGCACAGCACGCCTCGATTCTTGCAGGAGTAATCGCAGATCACGGAGGGCTTTTATCGCATTTCGCAATTATTGCGAGAGAAATTGGCCTTCCGGTTGTAGTGAATTATCCCATCTCAGAGCTTAAAGAAGGGAAAAATATCATGATAAATGGCTCAACGGGGGAGGTAGTGCTTGGCACGGAATAACCCTTGTTTTTTCTCAATTTCCACGTACCATTCACTTCAGAAACTTCCCAACTTCATTACTTCACAAACATATGTCTCTCGTAAAAACCGTCATTCTTGCTGCAGGAAAAGGAAAGCGCATGGGCGCATCGGTTCCAAAGCCCCTTGTACCAATCGCCGGAAAGCCAATGGTCGAGCACTTGGTAGAAACCGTGTCCTCTTTGCAAGACATGGGCAAGCCTATTGTCGTTGTCTCACCATCAGGCGAACCACTGTTTCGCGAAGTCCTTGGTGATCGCGTAGAGTATGCGGTGCAGCAAGAGGCTTTGGGTACGGGAGATGCAGTAAAAGCGTCACGGAGTGTTTGGGGAAACGCGCAGGGAATCATGGTGCTGAATGCCGATCACCCTTTTCTTCCAAAGGAAGTTTTGCACGAGCTCGTAGAGGCATGTATTGCGGAACCAAAGGCAGTACATATGCTTACCGCAACCGTTCCTTCTTATGAGGGTGAGTATCAGGGTTTTAAGACGTGGGGAAGAATTTTGAGAGGAGTTGACGGTCACGTTGCAGACATCCGCGAAGCAAAAGATGCAACCGCTGATGAGTTACTTCTGCAGGAACTAAATCCTGCGATGTACATCTTTCCTGCAGAGTGGCTCGCGGGCGCACTCGACGGCCTTACCAATACAAATGCAAGTGGCGAGTACTACCTCACCGACGTCGTACATATGGCGTCAGAGCAGGGCCTTCGGTTGCTCACGACAACAGCCGACGCGCTTTCGGTCATAGGAGTAAATACCCCGGAAGAACTTCTTGTAGCAGAGAAGAGACACAGTCCGTCATATCGGGTGTGATTTTGTCATCTCGACCCCGAGGTACTTTGCGAGGGGGAGAGATCTTCGAGAATCCTGATCAGGAATCATGAAGATTTCTCGTCGTTGGAACGATCAACCTCCTCCTCGAAATGACACGGTACGTTCGAGATGACACGAACATACAAACAAAACATATGCACCCTTTTATCGCAAAAATCATTACCCGAGAAAAAGAATCTCTTAGGGAATTCCAATTCTCTCTCAAAAAAGCGTTTGATCTGTTGGGAAACGTATACGCGCCCATATTCTTTTGTGTAGCATGTCTCATGGGCATTTCTCTTCCGCTCTTCGCATGGAAAAGTGGGGGAGTATTGAATGCACTTTTGGGTGCTCGTGGCGTTGGAACGCTCACGAGCGAACTCACGCAAGGTATGTGGATGATGATCGTCGCACTCGTGATCTTCTTCGGAACAAAGATGGTGTTAACGCGTCTTGAGGGAAAAATGCACGAAGTATTCATGCGCCTCGCATACACCTGCGAACTCATCGTACTCGTTCTTTTGAGCGCAAGCGCGCTAAGCGTTTTTTTCGCGCACATATTCCTGTTCCTTCTCTGGAAAATCTGCGCAGAAAAACGTATCCGTGTTGGCATTGCAATCGCATGGTTTTTAGGATTGGTATGGATGTTCTTTTCGCTCGCAACAGACGTTGCACTCCGGGTAAGTACATTGGGCGATATGGTGAGTGTCCTTGCGATTTGCGCACTTTTCTTTTGCGCAGTAACGCGTCCTTTTTTTCAAAAACCATAAAATAACATCCACCCACTTCATAACTAATAACTCAAAACTTCCCAACTTCATCATATGCGCGTTGTCGCCGACCTTCACGTTCATTCGCGATTTTCTCGAGCATGTTCTCAGCTTCTCACACTCGAAAATAATGCACTCTGGTGTCAGAAGAAAGGGGTAAACGTTTTAGGAACCGGAGACTTCACGCATCCGGAGTGGTTTAAAGAAATAGAAACGCAACTCGTTGACGCAGAGCCTGGTATGTATCGTCTCGCATCAGGAAATCATGCGGACGTTCGTTTTGTCATGACGTCAGAAGTTTCTCAAATTTATAAACGTGGAGGAAAGACACGACGCATTCACAACCTTATTTTTGCACCTTCGCGTGATGTGGCAAAAAAGATAAATACGTGGCTTGTTGAATCTGGCTTCAATGTAAAGTCTGACGGACGTCCTATTTTAGGTTTGGACAGTGAAGAGCTCTATAAGCGTCTCAAGGAAATCGATCTCAACATCGTCTTATGTCCGGCACATGTTTGGACACCGTGGTTTGCACTCTTTGGTTCAAAGTCTGGATTCGATTCTCTTGAAGAATGTTTTGGAGAAATGAGCAGCGAAGTGTTTTCGATTGAGACAGGTTTGTCGAGTGACCCACTCATGAATCGTGCGTGGTCGCATCTTGATAGACTCGCACTCATCTCAAATTCAGACGCACACAGTCCGCAAAATTTCGGTCGAGAAGCAAATGTTTTTGAAATTCCTAAAACAGAACTTTCTTTTGCATCACTCATGAAAGCGATTCGCACAAAAGATAAAAAACGCTTTTTATATACGATCGAATTCTTCCCAGAAGAAGGAAAATATCACATCGACGGTCATGCGCAATGTGGCTTTTATTGCGGGCCCGCCGAGACGAAACGCTTGGAAGGAAAATGTCCAAAGTGTGGAGGTGTAATTACGGTCGGTGTACTTTCTCGTGTTTCGCAACTTGCAGATCGTGTACAAAATGAAAACATTATGCAAGGACACACGCCATTCAAAAGTATTATTCCACTCCCCGAAGTTATTGCACTTGCAGTGGGGAAGAGACCTGCGGCAAAACAAGTACAACACATGTACGAACGCATGATCGCGCATGGAGGAAATGAATTTTCACTTCTTCTTGATGCGTCAGAAAAAGATTTGCAAGCATTGAGTGACGAACAGATTGCACATGCAATCATGTGCATGCGTGAAGGAAAAGTTTTTTGGCGTGCAGGATATGACGGCGTATACGGTGAGCCACAATTTCAAAATACCATTCGTGTGTAATAAAAATTGTGGTAAGTTATACACAGTATACGTCACAAAAAAGTTAGATAAACAGAAAAGCCATCTATACTATCTACTAGTCGCGAGTATTATCGCGCGTAACGCCACAATGATCATATGGCAGCAAAAAAGAAAGTGGCGGCCCGCAAGCCAGCGAAGAAAGTAGTTCGCAAGGCAGCTAAGAAGGCCGCTCCAAAGCGTAAGGTTGCAAAGAAGGCCGCTGCAAAGCGTCGCTAGGCAATCACTGATGAGCATGTGTCGTGCAAACACGAGAAGGAGATGCTTATCAAAAGAAAAACATCAGACGAAAGTCTGATGTTTTTCTTTTATACTATTCAACGATCTCTACCGGCGTTCCTACTTCTGCCCAATTGAAAACCTTTTCTGCATTGGGAATACTTACGTTCACACATCCGTGGCTCATAGGATGCCCAAAGTTATTATGCCAGTACGCAGAGTGGATGTAGTAGTGTGTACGAAAGCGGAGATTCCAAAGTACATTAGGAAGAGAGTAGTTAGCGGGATTACCCTCACCGTAAAACCACGAGTAATCGTGTGAAGGAAGCTTTGCCATGACTTCAGTTTTACCAAGCGGAGTCGGATGCGTTGCGACGCCGGAAGAAACAAGAAAAGAGAATGCGGGAATACCGTATTCATACGCAGTAAGTGTCTGTGTTGAGACATCGACATGAATGTATTTAGGAGAGGTATCAGTTGCGAGCACGGTAGTTGGTAT
>JBBTSN010000060.1:0-2763 GCA_038078775.1 Patescibacteria group bacterium
CGGCATGGCGATAAAGATATGACCTTCAGTAACAAGTTGCGGGAAGTGACGGTAGAAAAGGGTGAGGAGAAGCGTGCGGATGTGTGCGCCGTCGACGTCAGCATCGGTCATAATGATAATGCGTCCGTAGCGAATGTCTCCAATGGTAAAAGCTTCACCAATATTCGTTCCCATGGCAATAACGAGATTTTTCACCTCGTTATTTGCGAGAAGTTTATCAAGACGTGCGCGTTCAACGTTGAGAATTTTTCCACGAAGTGGAAGAATTGCTTGATATTCGCGGTTACGCGCTTGTTTTGCAGATCCTCCTGCAGAGTCTCCCTCAACAATAAAGAGCTCAGAGTTCTTGCTGTCTTTGCTTGAACAGTCGGCGAGCTTACCTGGCAAGGTCATGCCATCAAGAACACCCTTACGTAGCACCGTTTCGCGCGCTGCACGGGCCGCTGCGCGAGCACGAGCCGAGAGCAAACACTTTCCAATAACTTCTTCAGCATCACGTGGATGTTCTTCGAGGAAAATTTGAAACGCTTCACCAAACACACCTTCAACCGCAGCCTTTGCTTCGGGGTTACCGAGTTTTCCTTTTGTCTGTCCTTCAAATTGTGGTTCAGGAATTTTTACCGAAATAACTGCGGTCAAACCTTCGCGTACATCTTCACCGGTAAGGTTGATATCTTTTTCTTTAAGATAGCCTTTATCACGAGCGTAAGAGTTGAGCACGCGCGTAAGCGCGGAGCGGAATCCTGCCAAGTGCGTACCTCCGTCAACGTTTACAATGTTGTTCGCGTAGCAATGTACGCTCTCGTGGTACTCGGTGGTGTACTGCACGGCGACTTCTACATCAACATCACCGTCGGCTTTGTGCACGTAAAAAATGCTCGGATGCTTTGCCTCTTTGCGTTCGTTCAAATGCTGAACGTACGATGCGACACCACCTTCAAAGTAAAAACCATACGGCTTTACTACGTCACCTCGCGCATCAATAATCTCAAGACGAATACCTGCCGTAAGATACGATTGCTTACGAAGGTGGTCGATAATGTACTGCAAATCGTATTCAATCGATTCAAAAATCGTTGCATCAGCATGAAAGTGAATGATGGTTCCGCGCTTTTTTGTTGCCTCACCCTTTACTACTTTTCCTTGCGGAATACCTTTCTTAAATTCTTGGTACCAAATAAAACCATCACGATGTACCTCGGCCTTCAAATGATCGGAAAGCGCATTAACAACAGAAACACCTACACCATGCAAACCGCCGGATACTTTATATCCACTCGAATCTCCTCCGAATTTTCCACCTGCGTGGAGTTTGGTAAGTACAAGTTCAAGTGCGGAAATTTTTTGTTCAGGATGAATATCGACCGGAATACCGCGGCCGTCGTCTTCAACGCTAATCCAATTATCTTTTTCAACATGGATGGTAACCGTGGTGGCATGTCCTGCCATGGCTTCGTCGAACGAGTTGTCGACCACTTCCCAAATCATGTGGTGCAAGCCGGTGGTGCCGGTTGAACCGATGTACATACCTGGGCGCTTGCGTACAGGCTCGAGGCCTTCGAGAACGGTAATATTTTTCGCGCTATAGTCTGATGAAGTTTTTGCATTCTGGTTTGCCATATCGTGGAGAAGGGTATCATGGGGTAAAGGTCAGCCACAAGCGACTCCTGTGATACCATGTGTATGGAGGAATATGCCAGAAAAACCATCCCTCGATGCACTCACGCAAGACA
The DNA here is from genome assembly GCA_038078775.1 of Patescibacteria group bacterium. Classification (GTDB taxonomy): domain Bacteria; phylum Patescibacteriota; class Patescibacteriia; order UBA9934; family UBA9934; genus JAGORL01. Next base: position 1,734 of record JBBTSN010000060.1, read on the forward strand.
TTAACGTTGTTGAGCAGGAGTATCGAAAAAATGTCACCGTGGTTACCGCGCGTCCACGCATTGTGCAGGCCGTTTTTGTTGCGTGGGGAGCTGTAGTTGCAATCATGGTGCTCTTTTTTTTGGTGACCGTGGGCTGGTATGGCGTACAGGGAATATTTGAAGATAACGCATACGAGAATGCGCTCTTACAAAATAATGTACTCACGCAGTCGCGTTTATTTGCTGCGTCACCGCAAGGCCTTCTCTTAGGAAGTGTACAGAGCGTCCCAACGGGGAGCGGGGCATCGTACGATCTTTATATAGAAGTAGAAAATCCCAACACGCGACACGCTGCAGTATTTTCCTATACATTTTCTCATGATGATGGCTCAACTGATGAAAAAGAGAGTTTTTTAAACCCAGGAGAAAAGGCATACATTCTCGCGCCGCGTGCCACAACAGGAAAACCAAAAAATGCTTCATTTTCTTTGGCTGATATCTCCTGGATCTATCTTTCGCGGCACGATATTGCAAATATCAACGCCTGGTATGCCGAACATACTGCGTTTAGCGTAAGCGATGTGGTTTTTGCGAGAGACATTGCGTATGCCGATGCGGTGGTATCTCGCACAACATTTTTGGTTGCAAACCATACGCCGTACGCGTATTGGGAGCCAACATTCACGGTGCGAGTACTACGCGGATCCGTACTCCTCGGCATGGCAGAAATTACCGCAGCAAAATTTAAAGCAGGTGAGGAGCGCACGATTGATATGCGTTGGTTCGGAGAGCTTCCGCAAACCGCAACGGTTACCGTTACTCCTCGCATTCCTTTTTTTAACGAAGATGCATACATGAATCCCGAAGAATCAAGAACGGACGATGTGCGTAACCGGTGGACAGTGGATGGAAGTTGAGATACGAAGTTTGAAGTGATAAGTTAAGAGTGTGAAGTGAAAGGTAGTAGTTTTAGAGTTGTGAATAAAACAACCCAAAATAACATCCACCCACTTCATACTTCCGCCAAAGGCGGATCCGCCTTTGGCGGAAA
>JBBTSN010000061.1:0-10612 GCA_038078775.1 Patescibacteria group bacterium
AACGAGAACAATGTGTGGAGCAAATGCAACAAGGCGCTCAACGCTTGGTAGCGGAAGATGCGGATCTCGCTCATCGATAATTCCTGGATCGATGCACAACAGCTCAGCGGCCGGAGCACGCTTGGCAAGAAGCGTACGAAATACTTCGTGCTCTTTTGGACGTGCACCACACACCGCAATACGCAACTTAAGTTCGTGTGCGATGTCCATAATGTCTGAAATGGTATCAACTCCCGGATGCACCGGAACAAGCTCACCGTAGAGCGCAAGACACGCGTAGCGAATTCCTGCACCGTCGGGAATGCACTTCGTTGCACCTGCAAGCGTACGGGCAAAAGACCTATGCGCGCGTGCATCAACAAGCATTTCTGGATTTACGGTATGCAGAGTTGTCACTTTCTCTTCCTTTGCAGCTGAACGCAAAAATTCCTTATACGCTTCTTTCGTAAAAGAGTGCAGCGGAATATCAAAAATAGAAAAGGTGCCTTGCATACATCCTATGTGTTCTCCCCCTGCTTCTTTACATTCATGAGTATCCACGCAACAACACCACCAAACAGATCGAAGTACACATCAAGCATGGTATCGGTGAGACCAAGCTGTGCATCGGTCATGCCGAGCCTAGGCAAGACAATCGCATCAGCTAATGCCTCGGCCCATTCCCAGCCAATACCCACAAATGCAACAAAGCCCAATATGAATCCGAGCTGGAGCACAAGTGCTTTCCATGTATTTGCACTGCGTACTTCAAGTATTTTCCACAATGCGTACGCTAAAAATCCTATTGCAAGGCCGCCGAGCGCATGCATCATGACGTCATACCACCAGAAGTAAAAGTACCAATCATTCAACACCGCAGGAAGGTGCAAAACACCCACCAAGAGAATTGTCCCCACCGTCAGCATTCGTTGTGACATACAGCGCCAATATTAGCGTAAAATAAGTTTGTTCACAAGTAACACCGTTTTCTCCTTTGACAACTCACCTTAGCACTCTATAATGGTGAGTGCTAATGTGAGAGTTTGAATTTGAAGTTGGGAGTTGTTTCCGCCAAAGGCGGATCCGCCTTTGGCGGAAGTGTGAAGTGGGTGGATGTTATGTTTTGGGTTGGGCTAGGAGGCTAGGCGGGTTAGGTAGAGGCACATTCATCGTTTCTTACCTAGCATAACTAGCCCACTAGCCTACTTTTAAAAAACACCATTCACTTCATACTTTTAACCCCTAACTTCCCCTCTTCCAAAATATGATTCCTAGCAACTTCACCTCAAAATCCCAAGAAGCCATTCAACGCGCGCAGTACATCGCAAATGATAACGGACAGCACGGTGTTGAACCTATCCACCTTCTTTCTTCTCTTCTCTCCCAAGAAGATGGGTTCGTAACAACCGTTCTTAAGAAAATGGAAATTCCTCTTGCGGCACTTAAAGGCGATGTTGAACGCATCATCGATACGCTCCCTCGCCATGCATATATCGATCGTGGATCGGTTGGGCAAATCATGCTTGCACCTTCTATGGCCGGCGTGCTGCAAAACGCCGCAGAACGCGCAAAGCAATTTGGTGATCAATACATTAGCACCGAACATCTTTTTCTTGGGCTCCTCAACGACAAGCTTACCGGAGAACTGTTGAAGCAATACGAAATAGCAGATGAAACTATTCTCAACACACTCAAGGAGCTTCGCGGCGCACAGAAAGTTGATTCTCCCGAGCCCGAGGCGAAGTATCAGGCTATCGAAAAGTACTGCACCAATCTTACCGAACGCGCACGACACGGAAAGCTCGATCCTACCATTGGCCGTGATGAAGAGATTCGCCGCGTCATGCAGGTGCTCTCCCGCCGTACCAAAAATAATCCCGTGCTCATTGGTGAAGCAGGTGTAGGTAAAACGTCTATTGTTGAAGGGCTCGCTCAACGCATTGTTGCGGCTGATGTTCCTGAAACGCTCCAGAATCGCGAACTCGTTGCGCTTGATTTGGGATCGCTCATTGCAGGAACAAAGTTTCGCGGAGAGTTTGAAGAGCGACTAAAGGCGCTTATGAAAGAAGTTCGTGAGGCCGAAGGAAAGTACATTCTCTTCATCGATGAGCTTCACATGCTTGTGGGTGCAGGCAAGGGCGACGACTCCCCCATGGATGCAAGCAACCTCCTCAAGCCCGCACTTGCGCGCGGTGAACTTCGTGTTGTTGGTGCAACAACCACAAAGGAATACCAAAAGCATATTGAGAAAGACCAAGCGCTTGAACGCCGCTTTCAGCCTATCTTCGTTGCAGAGCCAGACCAGGCTGATGCAATCGCTATGCTCCGTGGAACAAAAGAGCGCTACGAAATTCATCACGGTGTTCGTATTTCCGACAACGCTATCGTCGCTGCAGTCGAACTCTCCTCTCGCTATATTTCCGATCGTCAGCTTCCTGATAAAGCTGTTGATCTTGTTGATGAAGCTGCTTCTGCCCTGCGCTTACAAATCGATTCTATGCCAGAGGAGCTTGATCGCCTCAAGCGCGAGGAAACACGTTTGCAAATTGAAAAGCAAGCATTGCTTAAAGAAGAAGACACTGATGCTCAGAACCGCTTGAAGGACATTGAAAAGAGTCTTGCGGATCTTTCCGAGAAAACGCGTGATCTTGAGGCACGTTGGCAGAGTGAAAAAAGCATTATCGCAGAAATTCGTAAAAATAAAGGTGATGTTGATAAACTCACCAACGAAGCCGAATACGAAGAGCGTCGTGGCAACTTAGAGCGCGTTGCAGAAATTCGCTATGCAGAAATTCCTGAAAAGCGCCGTCATCTCATTACGCTTGAAGATGATCTTCGTAAATTCCAAGCAGAGCGTGGACTTCTCAAAGAAGTAATCACCGAAGAAGACATCGCCATGGTCGTTGCACGCTGGACGCATATTCCGGTTTCCAAAATGCTTGAGAGCGAAATGAACAAGCTTGCACGCATGGAAGACGAGCTTAAAAAGCGTGTCGTAGGACAAGAGGAGGCTATCATCGCGGTCTCAAACGCACTCCGTCGATCTCGCGCAGGGATTTCTGAGGAAAAGCGTCCTATTGGTTCGTTTATCTTTCTTGGTCCAACGGGTGTAGGAAAAACCGAGCTTGCAAAAGCACTTGCCACGTTTATGTTTAACGACGAGAAATCGCTCATTCGCTTAGACATGAGTGAGTACATGGAAAAGCACAGTGTGTCGCGCATGGTTGGTTCTCCCCCGGGCTACATTGGCTATGATGAAGGTGGACAGCTTACCGAAATTGTTCGTCGTCGCCCCTACGCGGTGCTCTTGTTTGATGAAATTGAAAAAGCACATCCCGATGTGTTTAACGCCCTTCTCCAAATTCTTGACGATGGTCGTTTAACCGACTCCAAGGGACGTGTCGTCAACTTCAAAAATACGATTATCATCATGACGTCAAACATCGGAAGCGACACCGTACTCTCGAAGGGCAACACGGGAAGTATTGGATTTACTTCAGATAGCAGCAATGACAATCCACTGAAGGAAAAAGTTATCTCACTTCTCAAGGAGCACTTCCGTCCTGAATTCCTTAACCGTGTTGATGACACTATTGTCTTTCACTCCCTTACGCCAGACCACATTACGCACATTGTTGATTTGCAGCTTGCTGCTGTTGAGAAGCGTCTCAAAGAGAATCGCGGTATCATCGTTAAGGTAACCGAGAAAGCCAAAAAGCTTATTGCGCAAAAAGGATTTGATACGCATTATGGCGCGCGCCCGCTTAAGCGCATTATTCAACAGCTTATTCTCGATCCGCTTGCACTGCGTATTGTAAAGGGGGAAATTACTGAGGAGTCTGTGGTTACGCTCGATGCAAAGAATGATGAAATTACCGTTAAGGTAAAATAGGGCGACTATGGCGAAGCACCACAATTCTTTCATCGGCATCCTCAGTGTCTTCGCCTTCGCGTTCATGATCGTCGTTCTTGCAAGAGAACTTACCGCGCTCGCTCTCCCGTGGACAATTGCGATTTTTGCTGGGCTTTTAGGCTATGTGCTCGCAGATTTTGTTTCTGGTTTTGTGCACTTTCTGGGTGACACGTTTGGATCTGAACGAACCTTCCTCATTGGAAAAACATTCATCTACCCGTTTCGTGAACATCACACCGATCAACTTGCTATCACAAGACACAATTTCTTCGTAACCAACAAAAACAATTGTTTAGTTTCCCTTCCCGCCATGCTTCTTATGCATATGTATCTTTTTACGTATGCGCAAACAAGTTTCGCCTTTGCATTTATCTTTGCAACGCTCTTTTTTCTTGTACTCAGCATCTTTGCAACGAACCAAATTCATAAATGGGCGCACATGAAAAAGCCCCCGCGGTTCGTGCGACTTTTGCAAAAGATGCATCTTATTCTCAATCCCAAACATCACGCTGTTCACCACGCTGCTCCCCACACAAAATACTTCTGCATTACTACGGGATGGCTTAATCCCATTATTGAAAAACTCTATCTCTTCAAAGGTATGCGAAAAGTATTCAAGAAAATGTAAAGAGACGGCCCGACGGGCCGTCTCTTTACACAATCTTTGGCAAAATCTCTGTCTGGTATCGCTCAGTGCATTCGTAAATAATCTTGATTGCTTCTTCTGTTTCAAAGAATCCAAGTACCTTACACGTTCCTGGCTTTTTAAGATGCTTGTAGAACTCGAAGTAGTGACCAGTTTCTTTTGCCCAGTGCTCGCCCAAATCTTTGTAGGACTTGATGTGGTCCATCCGCTTATCGTCGGCAAGGACGCAAATGATCTTGTCATCAATCTCTCCCCCGTCTTCAAACTTCATGATACCGATGACGCGAGCTTCTGCGAGAGAACCTGGGATGAGCGGCTCGGTAACGTTTGCAATGAGGAGGTCGAGCATGTCGTTATCGTGATCCCAGGTCTTTGGGATAAGACCATACGCCGTTGGGTACGCAAGCGTTGAATAGCCTACACGATCAAGCTTCATGTGGCCCGTTTCGGTAATAAGCTCGTACTTGTTCATGCTGCCTGCGTTGATTTCAACAAGCGCGTTCAAGATATGCTTTTCTTCGTTTGCCCAAGGGGAAATGAGGTGGAGCAAATTGGGCATGAACTTTTGAATGGGAATATCGAGGTTTGCCATAGATAAAGAGAAAGTTTTATACGCATTCTAGTGTACGGGATCATGAAAAGAGAGGCAAGATCTTTGTGCCTTTTTGTGTTTTTACTGATACCCTGTCTGGTCCGCGCACATCTTGTGTGCGGCTCGCGAAACATCAAAGCATTGTGGAGTCACCATGAAAGGCACGAACAAACCCGACCTCGCCACCGCCCAGGCCCGCATCGCCAAGAAGGATCCGAAGCCCTTCCCACCGAGCAAGAGCTAATCATCATCCGCTCAAGCAGCCCAAAGCACCATTCTAAGATTTCTTATTTGTCTACGATATCGTAGACAAATCTTTTTTTACAATCCACCCCATCGGCAGAATCAGCAATTCACACCCCCCCTCACAACCCACTAAAAGATTCACTTCGGATTCTTTTTTTAGCGGGGTTTATAACTTCATTTCTTCAAATCTTCACTCCTGTTATACTGGCTCCGTATGTATTCTCAACGCTTTTTTGCGCTCTGTGCTGCGTTTGCCACCATTCTTGGTGTCGCGCGTCCCGCACTTGCATTTGACCCCAACTATATTATCTCTGACGCTGAACTCACCGATTCTTACTCCATGGACTTAAACCAGGTGCGCTCATTCCTCTCTTCTCGCGGAGCACTTGGCGATATGCGTCTGCCCGACCACGAGGGTCATACGCGCTGGGCGGCAGATATTATTTGGTACGCTGCACAAAATAATGGCATCAACCCAAAAGTACTTTTGGTCATGCTTCAAAAAGAGCAGAGCCTTATTGAAGATGAAGACCCAAGCCAAAAGCAACTTGATTGGGCTATGGGATACGCGGTATGTGATAGCTGTAGCTTGAGCGACGGAAGCCTTTCGCGTTGGCAAGGCTTTGGAAAGCAAGTCAACTCCGCATCTCTACAGTTTATTGATGGTTATCTTGTTGATATTGAAGCCTATGGCGTTACCGCAGGAAAATACGGCCCCGACGTGCCCGTAACGATTGATGGAGAAACTGTTGTTCCAGAAAATAGCGCAACTGCTGCGCTCTACGCCTATACTCCGCACTTCGAAGGCAATGAAAACTTTGCCTATCTTTGGCAATCGTGGTTTGGTCGTGAGTATCCCTCCGGAACGCTTGTGCAAGTTCCCGGTGAAGACGGTGTGTGGCTCTTACAATCCGGGTATCGTCGCGCCATTACCTCGGCAAGCGCACTTGCTTCTCGCTTTAACGCGGACCTGATCGTGCAGATTTCTCAATCAACGCTCGACAGCTACCCAGAAGGTACCTCTATCTCTCTTCCTAACTATTCGCTCGTACAAGATGAGGAAGGAACCATCTTCTTGCTTGTTGATGATGTACTCCGTCCTATCGACTCCATAGAAACATTCCGCTCTATTGGATTTTCCGAAGATGAGCTTGTTGCGATTTCAAACGATGAACGTGAAGGCTACGAACTTGGGACCACCATCACTACCACAACCATTGCACCACAAGGCCAACTGTACCAGCTCACCACCAATGGTGCCGTGTTTTATATTCAAGACGGCAAGCGTCATGCCATTTTTGATGTAAGTATTTTACACGCACGATTTGCGGGAAAAAGTATAGAGAGTACCACTCCTCTTGAAATTGAACAGTTCAGTGAAGGCGCTCCCGTTAAACTTGCTGATGGAACGCTCGTAAAAACCGTCGATAGTCCAACGGTGTACGTTATCTCCGAGGGTATGCGCCGTGAAATTCCTTCTGAAAGTGTTTTCACTTCATTTGGTTACCAGTGGACCAATATCATCGATGTTCCTGAAAATGTCATAAATCTCCACCCTCTTGGCGAAGCACTTGATGCCGCGATTGGAGATTCCGTGCAGAGTGCGAGCAACTAACCCCTATGCTTTCCGCGGTTGCTTTCCTTCCCTCTTCGCCACTCCTTCTTCGTTCGGTGAATAAAGATCATCGCGCAGAACTTGAGGCAACCGAGCATGCACTTGAACACCTTGCTGATGATTGGTACGCACGAAAAATCGAGACGGTGATTATTATCACGCAGTCTCGATTTGCATATGACGATGCGCTCAGCATTGATGTTGCCGATCCGTACCTTGTTGACCTTGAAACGCTCGGTGACTTGAGCCCAAAAGCAACGTATCACCCTGATTTTGGACTTATCGATAATCTGCAGCGCTCCTCTCGTGCGCAGGGGCTTCCGGTTACGCTTTCAACTGAACCCGCACTTCCTTTTGGCTGCGCAGCGCCTCTTGCCGCACTTGCAGCACGTATTAAAAACCTCCGCATTATTCCTATCTCAACCGCACACCAGCTTGACGCAAAAGAACACTATCAATTTGGCACCTTTCTTAAACACGTTATCGACGAATCCCCGAAGCGCGTGGGCGTTCTTGCGGCAGGGGACATTTCCCTCACTCATCTTGCAGAAATCAAGGTTATTCTTGAAGAAAAAAGCACCGCATCGCTTTTGAAACTAGGATCCGAACTTGAGTCTCGCCAAGACGACACCGCATATCGACCCCTTGCAACACTTTTTGGGGTTCTTGAAAACGTTCCCGCACGCGCTGAAATTCTTAGTATTGAATCTCCGTTTGATGTGGGGTTTGTGGTAGCAACTTTTGCATGATTGCACACGTCATTCCGCTCACGCGCCTTCCTGCGCGATTCTCTTTCTTCGACTACCTCATCCCCGAAGGACTCGAGGTCGCTGTTGGAGATCTTGTCCTTATTCCGTTTCGGGGATTTACACTCCAGGGAATCGTGTGTGATCTTGTGAATGAAAGCGCACAAAAGAAACTTGCAGCTCTTAAGGCTGTCATAAGAAAAAATGTTCTTTCTCAAAAAGACATCGAACGTTTTTTTCGTATTTCTCACGCTATTGCCCAATCTCCCTCAACACTCATGTATGCCACACTTCCCAAGCATATTGGGAAGGCAAGGGCCTACAAAACTCCCCCATCTCCCGCAAAAAAGTCTCCCTCCATTTCTTCTGATGAACTCCCCGCACTTCAAGAGCTTGTTGCATTCATAAAAACCCATCCTCACGCCGCGCTTCAAGGAGATTTTGAAACAGGTATTGCGCTTGCCCACATTCTCAGCTCACATCTTGCTCTGTCTGCACAACTGCTTATTCTCGTCCCCCGAGATCGAGACGCAGACATGCTGCGTACTGCCCTCAAACACAGCTCTCTCGCGGTTGTCACCGGAACAACGTCTGAAGCAGACCGTGCAGCAATTTTTTGTGCGTGGCAGGAGGGAAAAGTTCACATCCTCCTTGGAACAAAACAGGTTGCACTTTGGAGTGCAGCACCCCTCGCGCACGTTCTCGATCTTCATGCAGGAAATGATGAGTACGCGAATCATCGGAGAAACCCGAAATTTGATCCACGCGAAGCCGCACGGCTTTTAGCAGAGCAACATGGCGCACATTATGTGAGTGTTGATACACTCCCTCGCATTGAGGACTGCAAACATGAATGCTGGTCCGTTCCTTTCTTTATTCCCGACCCTCAAGAGCTTCATCCGTTCGCACGCTTTATTCCGCTTGCTGCCCGAACCGAAAAAACCGCCTATCCCCTGCTCACCCTTTCTCTTGAAGAGGCTATAAAAATGGCTTCACAAAGCCAAAAAAGAGTGCTACTCTTCCTTAATCGCAAGGGCGCTGCAAAGCGACTGCAATGCGCTCTATGCGACTACGTTCCGCTCTGCGGTACTTGTGGGAATATTCCTACCGTGCGCGCAACGGAAGATTTGCTCTGCGATCGCTGCCAAAGCGAAATGTGGATTCCTGAAGTGTGTCCCATGTGCCAAAAGGCACGTCTCAAGTTTGTGGGCGTGGGTGGTGAGAAAGTCGTCGTTGATCTCAAAAAGCTTTTTCCTCATCTGTCTATCGGATTTGTAGAAAAAGGAAGTGACGTTGCATGGAAGACTGCGGACATTGTTGTGGCAACTGAACACGTGTTTGCAAACCTGCTCATACCGTTTACTCGCTACAACTTCGGACTCGTTGCTGATCTCATGGCCGATCTCCCCGTAGGCGGCGTTGATTTCAGGGCGACCGAGCACACCTCACGCCAGCTCCTGCGATTGCTCTTCCTTGCAAAGCGAGAAAAGGCTGAGTGCCTTATTCAAACTTGGATTCCTGCTCGTCTTCCGGATCTCATTGCGCCTACATTCGTTATCACCGAAGAACTTCGTGTACGACAAGAGTACAAACTTCCTCCGTTTGGAAACATTTTCGTCACAAAAACAGGAACGATAAGAAATCCCGTGAACACTCCCGATGAACCGTTTGTGTATGACGGGAGATATGTAGAGTAGAGACGGCAGACGGCAGACGGCAGACGTTCATCATCTTTTATCTGCTGTCTGTTGTCTGCTATCCTCACCCCCTCACATCTTCACTACTTCCCAACTTCATAACTTCACTACTTCACTTCATATGTCTCATCTCATTGTTCTCCAAGAACCTGATGATCGCCTACGAAGGCTTTCAGAGGAAATCGATGTCAGCACTATTACTTCTCCCAACATGCAGAAGTTTATTGTTGATCTTAAGGAAACCATGAAGCTTGAGGACGGCATTGGTATTGCTGCGCCCCAGGTAGGAATTACTGAACGTATTATTATCGTTGATCTTCCCGACCGTGGACCGTCTGCTTTCTTCAATCCCGTTATTACCGAGCGATCATTCAAAATGATCGACAGCACCGAGGGCTGCCTCTCGGTTCCTGAGTGCTCCGGCATTGTAAAGCGCCACCGCGGAGTAACCGTGCGCGTTTGGAACGAAAAAAGAGAGGAAGAAATCATTAAAGTTGTCGATCTTTCCGCAATCGTTTTTCAGCACGAAATCGATCACCTCGATGGTGTGCTTTTTATCGATCGTGCGGAGAAAATTAAGAAGTATAGATAAGAGACGGCAGACGGCAGACGGCAGACGGCAGACGTTCACCATCTTTTATCTGCTGTCTGTTGTCTGCTATCTTTTATCCCCATAACTTCTCTATGCGCATTATTTACTTTGGAACTCCTGCATTTTCCGCATCGTTTCTTCAAGCTCTTCTTGCAGATTCTTTTTTTGATGTTACTGCCCTTGTTTGCCAACCCGATGAACCGGTGGGAAGAAAGAAAATTCTTACCGCGCCTGCTACAAAAGTGCTTTTTCAAAAAACCCATCCTGACCGTCCTGTTTTCCAACCTGTAAAACTCAAAGATCCTGCTTTCATTGAATCCCTTCGGGCGCTCAGCGCTGATGCATGCGTGATCGTCGCCTACGGTCGTATTATCCCCCAGATGGTTCTTGATCTTCCCAAATTTGGGAACGTCAATGTCCATCCTTCCCTGCTCCCCCTTTGGCGCGGACCAAGCCCCATGCAGGCAGCCATTGCCCATGGAGATGCCGAAACCGGCGTCACCATTATGCTCATCGATGCCGAAATGGATCATGGTCCGCTTCTTACGCAAACTCGTTTTGCCCTCGCTGAACATGAAACGCTTTC
>JBBTSN010000062.1:0-14656 GCA_038078775.1 Patescibacteria group bacterium
GAATGCAGCCGTAAAACAGACGAGTCTTTAGAGGAAATGATCGCGGCGCAGTACGAGTACTGGTGCAATGAGGAGGCACACAAACAATACGTAGCATCTCCAGCATACACTCTTTCTGACGATGAAAGCTCTCTCTCGGTTGATGATTGGCGCGAGTATTTAAACAGTCTCTGTGGAGAGCTTGATGAAAGTGATATCTATAATTATGCGACGCCAGAGCAGACGTTAGGCGCACGCCTCATTAAAAGTGAAGAATTTTCCGCAGTATACGCAGTGCTTGCAGATGGTAAACGTCACGCATTTCCAACACAGGCAGTATATGAATCTTGGTACGGAGAAGATTTTTCAGAAATAGAAACGGTTTCTTCTGAAGAGCTCGCTTCGTATATGATAGGCAGTAATGTGACCTTTCAGCCGGGATCATTGATAAAAATCCCCTCCATTGCAAAAGTTTACATGGTTTCTGATGAGGAAGAGTTGCGTTGGACGGTTGACGAAAATACGGCAAATGCACTTTATGGAAGTGAGTGGGCAAAGAGTGTTCATGATGTGTCAGAGGCATTTTTTATGAATTATGCTGGAGTTGGTGAGGAAATTCAGTTCTAAAAGTTATTTTTGATAAGATCGTCCCAATTTCATAAATCCTTAAAAAATGAGAGCACAAAAACTATTCTTGAAATCGCATTTATTTTAAAAGATGGAGAAGAGAAAATATTAAAAGGGGAAATTTCTTTAAAAAACCTTTTTAAAGGGTAATAAAGATGTCCCATCACCTCCTTCTCCTACGACGAGTCCGGTAACCGCGTAAGCAAAGTAAGCACCGCATCCGGCACCACCATCACCCCCTACTTCAAGATTCACCTACACAAAAATTGAACCTATACCAACCTCGGAAACCTCGCATCTTCCACCGACTGCGGAACCCACGCATATAACCGTTCCGGAAACGTCATCAATGATGGAATAATTGCTTGTCCATATACCCTCAAGTATACTGGGGATATTAGGGATGGTGCGTAAGGTGAGTATATAAAAAATATACACTATAGAGCATTATGAACGTAGTAGAGCCACTGTTGTTGAAGGCGATGCAGTACGGAGCAATTGTGGGTGAGATTGCACTACTCATGTTTTTAATGCGTCATTCGACAAAAGCATCCGCAGAGTGCACTACCGAGGGTTTGATATTGCGTTTTGCACCTTCATTACATGTAGTAAAGTGGATTGCGCTTGGAGGAAGCGTGTTGTTATTAGCTTTTAGTCCATCGTTATTTACTGACGTGCAAGTAGCGCAGGATTTTTCACAACTCGCTATATATTTAGCGTTGTTTTCTATTCCATTTTTCATGCTTGCAAAGGTGCGGTATGTATTGTCTGATACGCAAATTGTCTATTATGGTATTTTTGGAAAGCGTAGTGTTTTATGGAAAGACATTGATGAAGTATGTTTAATCAAACGAGGCAGAGAGCTATCGAAGCTGTTTTTTTACACGCATGGAAAAAATGTTCTTGTGTTGAGTGCCCTTATTGAAGGCTTCCAGGAAGGGATAGGATATATGCAAAAAAAACTGAATAAAAAAGTGCAAAAACAATTACAAGATGCACAAAACTCCACCTGAAGAGGCCATCTCTTCATAGCCCTTCTTTTACGGTATACTATCTTATATGTCACTTTTCGGAGGATCAAAAAAAGGAACCGAGCCCGTGTTTAGCGGGCTTTTGGGCGTTGATATTGGAACGGTGGGCGTAAAGGTGGTTGAGTTGACCATGGAAAAAGATAAACCCCGTCTTACCACGTATGGGTACGCTGAGATGACCGGCGTAACAAATGACCTTTCCGCCATCCAAGATCCTACAAAAGTTGCGGACATGATTAAGCGCGTGTGCAAAGACGCGGGCGTAAAAACAAAGAAAACCGTTACCGCACTTCCCGCGTCAGAGGTGTTTCACACCATCGTAAGTATTCCTATTCCAGGATCACCAACCGAAGATTTGCGGCCGGCTATTGAAGCGCAAGCAAAAAAAGTATTTCCTCTGCCTGTTGAAGAAATGGTACTTGATTCGGTTGTGCTCGATAAAGAAATGCTCAAAAACGCAGGAAAAAAGAGTGAGGGCGCTGCAGCGAGTGAGGGTAAGGAGCGCTTTATCCGGGTGTTTTTAACAGGAGCTCCAAAAACACTCATTCAAAAGTATCTCGACGTGTTTGCAAAAGCAGGTCTTGAGCTCGTTTCTTTGGAAACTGAGGTTATGTCTTTAGTGCGCACGCTTGTTTCAGAAGAGGATGCACAAATCATGATCGTGGACATTGGAGGAAAGCGTTCCAACGTTATTATTGCAGACGGAGGAATTCCGTTCCTCACCCGAGGGATTAAAGGTGGAGGTGAAGAAATTACCAAGGCTCTTGCAAAAAGCATGGGTATTTCTGAGGCTGATGCCGAGCTCGCAAAACGAGATTTGGGATACGGTGAAGCGGTTTTGCCAAAGCCACTCCAAGATGCATTGCAACCTATGGTGCATGAAATGCGCTACGCACTGCAAATGTACGCCGACCAAAGCTTCCACGATCACCGAACGGTCGAGAAGATTCTCATCACGGGCGGCTCCGCACATCTTCCGGGCATTGACCCGTACGTCACTGCGGCGCTCAATGTCAACGTCTATATTGCTGATCCTTGGGCGCGTATCGCATATCCACCTGAGGCAAAGCCAATTTTAGAAGAAGTGGGCCCACGTTTGTGCGTTGCTGCTGGTCTTGCGCTTCGCATTATTGAAAAGGGCATCCTATGACCTCGCGCGAACCTCGGGCAATAGTGTTGTGCGCAGATGCGCTGTATCGGAGTGTTTTAGTGCGGCAATTTGAAAAAGAAGGATGGGAGGTGGAGGAATCTTCTCGCGCCGAAGATGCTGAGCGCAGAGCAGTGCAGTTCAGACCACATGTTGTAGTTGCAGAAATGCAAAATGTACAAGAAATGACCTTTCTCCTTCGGCGCTGGAAAACGCTTCCTACATTGCTCCAAGCTCATGTTATTGTAGAGGTATCGACATTGCTTCCTGGTGAGGCAGAAGAGCTGCTTGATGCAGGAGCGGCAACCATCGCGCTTCGCGGCCACCAAACACCGGGAGACATTGTGCGCAGGGCAGGGAAGGAGTTACCGTAATATGGGTTGATAGTTAATGGTTTATGGTTTTCAGTAGGGGCAACTTGTTTCCAGTGAAAAGAGACAGTTCCTACTCACGACCAAAAACCGTAAACTAAAAACCGTAAACTAACCAAATATGCACCGAACAGAAATACTCGCCATTGCAACCGTTATCGGCATTCTCGGAGTGATCTCCGGATTCCTTGTGTTAAACGCGCGTTCACAATTGCGTGACGTTACGCGCATTGCGCACATGCGCGAAATGCAAATCGGACTCGATTTGTTCTATATGGAAAAGGGCACATATCCAGAAGCGACAACCGCGCTTGCTCTCGGACAAGTTGCTACGGCATGTCTTGGAGCAGACGGATTCTCTTCGCCGTGCGCAATCGACGCTGAGCCGTACATTGAGTTTGTACCAGAAACTCCTGCACAAGGCTTGGATAAGCTTTCAGGATGTGGGGAAAACGAAAATGCATATTGTTATTTTTCCGATACAGAAACATTCCGCATTCAGTTCGAGCTCGAGTCATCAAACGCGCAACTTGGTTTGCAAAAAGGCCTCAACTGCTTAACGGAGAACGGTTTTGCGGCGGGAGAATGCTCGGCATATGCAATTGCTGATGAAGCGGTAGCTGAATAAATCATTTCGTGTTATCTCGAACACCTTTCACTTCTAACTCTTAACTCAAAACTTCCCAACTTCCCAAATATGCTTCTCCAAATGGCACTCCTCCTTTTAGCAGGGCTTACTGGACTCATTACCGGAGCGATTATGAACGCGCGCGTTGCGCGTTCTCCTTCAGGTCAGGCCGTGCTCACGCGTCGTGCATGTTCGGTGTGCGCGCATCCGGTTGCGGTTGCAGACATGTTTCCTGTTGTAGGCCACTTGCGCATGAAGGGACAGTGCCGAAAATGTCGCGCCGTCGTGCCATGGCATTATGCACTTGCCGAAATAAGCGTTGGAGTGCTGTTTGCAGTTTTTGCCGCACGAGTTGTTTTTGCACTGTGGATTCCAGAATACGTTTCGCAGTCAGAATATTTCTTGCTCTTTGTTCGCGATGCATTTGTGAGCGTTTTCTTGGTATACATTTTCTTGTTCGACGGACTCGCTTCAGTTATTCCCGACAAACTTTCCATCCCTGCGATTATCGTTGCAGTTTTGTGTAACGTTATGCTCGGCATTCCTGCGCTGCAAATTTTATTCGGCGCACTGCTCATTGCATCGTTCTTTGCCTTTCAGACCTTGGCGTCAGCGGGAAAGTGGGTAGGTGGGGGAGATGTGCGCGTCGGCTTTCTCATGGGCGCACTGCTCGGTCCATGGATCGGTGTTGCAACACTCGTACTCTCCTATATTCTCGGGGCAATCGTGGGTATTCACCTACTTTTCTTCCGTCGCGCAAAAATGACCGATCATGTGCCGTTTGGTACGTTCATGGTTGTTGCTATGGTCATCATGATGCTCTGGGGAGAAAAATTGCTCAGCTGGTACTTTGATCTCGTGCCTTTAACGTAAAAAAATGAATCTGCGCGATAATCGTGCAGATTTTTTTCGTTGTATTCCCATGGGAAGATGGTAAAATAGGCGAAGTTGTATGACCAAAGCCCAGGCAGTAGAACGCATAGAAAAATTGCGCGAAAGCATTCAAAGATATCGGTACCAATACCATGTTCTTGATGCACTCGAAATTCCAGAAGCCGCCCTTGATTCGCTCAAGCACGAGCTTTTTACGCTTGAGCAAGAATTTCCTGAACTCATTACGCCGAACTCTCCAACGCAACGCGTTGCAGGAACGGCGTTACCAAAATTTAAAAAAATTACTCACCAGCGTCCCATGCTCTCCATGGAAGATGCGTTTTCTTTTGGTGAGGTCGAAACATGGGCAACACGTATTCAAAAGCTTAATGATGAGCACATGCCTTCATGGTATGCAATGCTCAAAATTGATGGTCTTGCAGTTTCGCTTGTTTACGAAAATGGTGAGCTTGCTACCGCGGCAACGCGCGGAGATGGACTGATTGGAGAAGATGTTACGCAGAATATTCGCACGATTGATGCAGTTCCTCTCTCGCTTCGTCAGCCGTCAGAGAGCGAAATCAACACATGGGCAAAAGAATTTGGAATGCCAAAAGAAATGGCATCGCTCAACGCCTCAGCAAACGGTCGGGTAGAAATTCGTGGTGAAGTGTATGTTCCCAAAAAAGCGTTTGAAAAAATGAACAAAGAACGTGCCGCGCGTGGTGAAGAGCCTTTTGCAAATCCTCGGAATATCGCTGCAGGAAGCATTCGCCAGCTTGATCCGAGCATTGCTGCAAGCCGTCCGCTTTCATTCTTTGCATGGCGTATTGAGGATGGTGTTGAGCTTCGTCGGCAAAGTGCAATCATCGCACTTCTGCAATTGTGGGGATTTAAAACAGCTCCCAGTATCTTTACGCCGACATTAAAAGAAGTCGCAGATTTTTTTGAAAAAATGGGGAAGGGTCGTGCGAAGTTAGACTTTTGGATTGATGGTGTGGTGATTCGCGTTGATGATACACGCTTGTTTGCAGATCTTGGTGTAGTGGGAAAAACGCCGCGTGGACTTATTGCATGGAAATTTCCACCAGAAGAAGTAACAACGCGCGTTGAATCGGTAGATTGGTTTGTGGGTCGTACAGGGGCGCTCACACCGGTTGCGACCGTCACTGCAACATGTGTCGCAGGAACAACGGTAACTCATGCAACACTTCACAACGCTGATGAAATCGACCGTCTTGATGTACGCGTGGGTGACACCGTCATTCTCACCAAGGCCGGTGATATCATTCCCAAGATTCTCAAAGTGCTTACCGAGCTTCTTACCGGAAAAGAAGAGAAAGTCGTATTTCCAACCGTTTGTCCGGTGTGTGACGCTCCGGTCGCGCGTCGTGAAGGAGAGGTTGCGATTGTATGTTCAAATCCGTCGTGTTACGCCATGGAGCGTGAGCGCGTACTTCATGCTGCACGGGCTTTTGGAATTGATGGCCTTGGAGAAAAGATCGTTGAAAAAGTAATGAATGCAGGTTTAGTAAAACATGCGGCAGATATTTTTACGCTCACGAAAGACGACTTGTTAACGGTAGAAGGTTTTGCAGAAATCTCCGCACAAAAGTTAGTTGATGAAATTGCCACGCGAAAAGAAATTGAGTTTGAAGATTTTATTGTTGCGCTCGGTATTCGTCATGTGGGTGCAGAAACGGCGTTCGTGCTTGCGTCTTCTTTTGGAACACTCGAAAAGCTTCGAGGTGCTTCGGCAGAAGAGCTTGCGCAGGTTTCGGAGATTGGTCCTATTGTTGCAGAGTCACTTGCAACGGCGTTTGCTGATCCGCACATGCAAAAGCTCCTCGATGCGTATGAGCAAGTTGGTATTCATATCAAGCATGCAAAAGCGGTGAAACGTGTGCTTTCGGGCCAAACGTTCGTGATTACTGGAACTCTTGCATCACTTGGTCGCGAAGAGGCGAAAGATCGCGTACGGCTCCTCGGCGGATCGGTTTCTGATTCGGTGAGCAAGAAAACGACATTTGTGGTGGTGGGCGAGAATCCCGGAAGCAAAGCCGAGAAAGCGAGAGAATTGGGAGTGACCACTTTGACTGAAACCCAATTTTTAGAGAAAATACGCGAGTAATTCCGTCATGCCGGGCTTGACTCGGCATCCAGCGTCGATATTCATTGAGAACTGAATGCGCTGGATCCCGGCTTTCGCCGGGATGACGATTCATTCTATGCACATCGACATCGCAAAACTTGAGCAACTTTCAAAGATTCGGCTCACTCCCGAGGAGCACATCATGCTCAGTGCACAGCTTCCTTCTATTTTTGCATACGTTGCAAAACTTCAAGAGGTAAATACCGACGGAGTTAATCCTGCGGCATATATTTCTGATTTGTTAAACGTATGGCGAGATGATATTCCTCAAGAAGATGCCACGGTTCGCGATGCGGCGCTTGCATTGTTTCCAGAAAAGAAAGCGAGCGCACTTCAGGTTCCATCGGTCGGCGCACGAACTAAAAAGAAAAGTGTTGAAGAAGTCGAAAACTAGCGTATGTTTCTTATGGGAAAAACTGCAACACAAATCCGAGAAGAAATTATTACCAAAAAAACAACTGCTCGTGCAGTGGTTGATTCGGTATTGGCAGATATCGCCGCACGCGATAGTGAATACGGGGCATTTCTCGAGGTCTTCACTGACCGTGCTCGCGCAGGAGCTGATCGTATCGACGCACTTTCACAAAAAGAAAAAGAAGCACTTTCTCTGTGCGGAGTTCCGGTCGCAATCAAAGACAACATGCTTTATACCGGCGAGATCGCAAGTGCAGGATCTCGCATGCTTGAAAACTATCGTGCCCCCTATACATCAACCGCAGTCGCACGATTAGAGTGCGACGGCGCAATCATCGTGGGCCGAACGAACATGGACGAGTTTGCATTCGGTTCATCAACAGAAAATTCAGCTTTCCAAGTAACCCGTAATCCGTGGGATCTTAAAAAGATTCCTGGAGGAACGAGTGGTGGATCTGCTGTAGCAGTTGCAGCTGGTTTTGTTCCGCTTGCCCTTGGAACAGACACCGGAGGAAGCGTTCGCCAGCCTGCGGCAATGTGCGGTATTGTGGGAATTCGTCCGACGTACGGAAGGGTTTCGCGTCACGGCATTGTTTCAGATGCATCAAGTTTTGATCAGGTTGGTGTGCTTGCAACAACCGTTGAAGATGTTGCACTTGGTCTTTCGGTGATCGAAGGAAAGGATGTGCATGATTCTACGACGGAAGACCTGAGATCGTCTGTCGACCGGGAGATCCTTCGGTCTGGCTGGAAACTCCCTCAGGATGACACTAACTCCCGACCTCTCCGCATCGGTGTTCCCAAAGAATACTTCGTAGAAGGAATGGATAAAGAAGTACGTGCGCGTATTGAGGAGGCGATTTTCGTTCTCAAAGAAAACGGTGTAGAAATTATTGAGCTTTCCATTCCTGCTACTGAATACGCGCTTCCGGTGTACTACATTTTGCAACCTGCAGAGGCCGCATCAAATCTTGCCCGCTATGATGGTATGCGCTACGGAAAGCGTGCAGAAGGTGGCCTTGATGAGTCGTACATTGCAGCACGGAGCGCCGGTTTTGGAATTGAATCAAAGCGTCGTATTATGATGGGATCATTTATTCTTTCGGCGGGCTACATCGACGCCTTTTATAAAAAAGCGCTCGCGGTGCGAAAGATTTTGTGTGACCAGTACGATAATGCAGTAAAACAGGTTGATGTGTTGTTGTGTGCGACATCACCTTTTGTTGCGTGGAATATTGGAGAAAAGTTTAATGACCCTATAGCAATGTATTTAGCGGATGTTCTTACTGTAACAACGAGCATTGTGGGAGCTCCGGGTATTTCGGTTCCTTGTGGTTTAGCTCACGGCCTGCCGGTAGGACTGCAGTTTATGGGAAGACGGGGAGATGACATGGGCGTACTCAAAGCAGCTCAGTTGTATACTTCGCTTGCGCCATTTACGCACAAGCCAGTACATGGAAAATCCACTTAACTTTTTCACGACACTTGTTTCGTCGGAGAATATCGGCATTTTTTCTGATATTCGCATATTCTTTGCGGTTGGTATTGCGTTATTTTTAGTGCTGATTATTTTTGCGGTAGGAAAGCGTTCATCGGGAGGATTAAATACGCAAGATCGTGAACGTATCTCGCGCGCATGGCGCGAAGTCACGAAAGATATTCAGCATCACGAGTCTCACTGGAGAAATGCGATTATTCGTGCAGACGCAGTGCTTGACTTAGCATTACGCACACGAAGGTTTTCTGGTGAAACTATGGCGCAACGCATGAATCGTGCTGCACGAAAATATCCTGCCGTTGAAGATGCGTTCAAAGCGCATAGATTACGCAACGAACTTGCGCATAACCCTATGCGTGGCATAACCGAAAAAGAAACCCGCTGGGCGTTGCAGATTTTTGAACGCGCGCTTCGTTCACTGGGGATGTAGTCTTAAAACAGATGCAATATATGAACTCCTTCTCCATGGTTCCTTACAAAATATTCGGTGACATCGAGACTTTTTCGATTCGCTATATGTCGAACGGTCATTGGGTGAATGGATTTGTTGCAATGCCGAAGGGACAGGAAGAAACGTTGCCGTGCATTATTTTTAATCGGGGAGGGTCATTTGATTTTGGATTGATTGACGATAAAACTCTTGAGAATCGTATTGCACGTATTGCTTCATGGGGCTATGTAGTGATTGCATCACAATATTCTGGTAATGGGGGAAGTGAAGGGCAAGAGGAATTTGGCGGAGCCGATGTTGAGGATGTTCTTTGTTTGAAGGAATACCTTGAACAAATACCACTGGCAGATGCTACGCGAATCGGCATGATTGGCGGGTCGCGTGGTGGACAGATGACGTATCAATCTCTTGCTCGAGTAGATTGGATTAAGGCAGCAGTAAGTATTGCGGGGCAAACGAATCTCGATCGACAAACAGTTTTACGTCCAGAAATGATTAAGGTGTTTGAGCGAGCCTTCGGGAATACGGCAGAAGGTCGCGCAGAACGTAGCGCAATAAACTTTGCTGAAAAGTTTTGCAAAACAACGCCATTACTTATTTTTCACGGTACAGCCGATTGGCGTGTGAGTCCAAAAGATTCCTTAGAATTGGCAAATAAATTACTTGATGTGTACGTTCCTCATCGTCTCGTACTGTTTGAAGGGGGAGATCATGGACTCACCGAACATCGTAAGGAAGAATGGGATATGATCCGCGATTGGTTTGAACGTTTTGTTAAAAATGAAGGAGCTTTGCCAAATTTGGAACCGCATGGCGCGTAGAAACGGCGGAATATCTTCCGGCCCGTGAGGTGATTTCGGGTTATAGGGTTGTGATGAGACGGGGATAGAGGGGATTATGAAGTGATTCTGGTAGGGGGTTGGAAAAGGAACTTCTGAAGAGAGGATACCTGATGGGATATGATTTTAGGCAAAGATTAAAGTTACTAAAATGTAAAAAACTCTTTACATTAGATGTAAAGAGTTTTTTACATTTTGAGATTCGCGATGAGAACAAAAAAATGAAAGGGTACGAGGCTTAACGGATATTGTATCTTTTTTCAAAAACAGCACGTAAGTATACTTGTCATTTTCGGTTTTACGACGCAGTTTTTATTGGCACTTTGAAAAATAGTGTCAAAAACTTTTACGTCGTTTTTTCTGGTGTAAAAAAGAGAGAGTGGGAGATCCCTCCTGGCGTCGGGATGACAAAAACAAGACAATACTCAACCTCTCACAACAGACAGTGCGCCATTCACTGCGCCTCCTCCCAACCCCCTAAAAGAATCACTTCACTTCAGACCCTCAATTCTCAATTCTTAATCCTTCCCTTTAATTCTTCCCTCACTTTCCGTTCTGCTATCCTATTCCCATGCTCCCATACTTTTCCCTCACTTCACTATCCCTCGGCCCCATAACCCTTCACGTCTGGGGTTTGCTTGTCGCACTCGGATTTCTCGTAGGAACATTGATGGCAGGGTGGATGGCGAAACGAAGGGGTTTAAAGACCGAAGTTATTTATGACATCGCTCCATGGCTCGCAATCGCAGGAATGGTGGGTGGAAGATTAGGGCACGTACTTTTTTACGAGCCCGCATACTTTTTGCAGAACCCTCTCGAGATTTTTGCTATTTGGCACGGAGGCCTTTCGGTCTACGGAGGAATATTCGCATGTATCGCAGTTGGTCTTTTGTATCTTCGTCATAAGAAAGTTGATGTATTTGCGTATAGTGACGTGTTGATATTCGGTCTGCCGTTCGGGAAGATTTTTGGACGCATCGGTTGCTTTTTGATTCATGATCATCCCGGAACGCTCACAGATTTTGTGCTCGGTATAAAATATCCCGATGGAGAAGTTCGGCACGACCTAGGCCTGTATCTCGCAATGAATGCATTTGTTCTTTCGATCTTGTTCTTATGGCTGGCTCGCAAAGAACGTCCAACAGGAACATATATTGTCGTATTCGCGCTCTGGTACGGTGTAGCCAGATTCTTCCTAGATTTCTTGCGTGTCGTCGATGTCCGGTACTTTGGATTAACGCCCGGGCAGTATTTTTCGCTTATGCTGGTTGTTTTTGGCATAGCGATGGCGTTGTGGATAACAGATAGGGCAAAAAAGCGTAAAGGTCGCTAAAATGAGCCGTGATAATGCTTGTCTTTTTGTATGTCCGAGACTCCAAAAGGTTTTTTTGATGGAAACCCAAAAACCATGTTCACATTCGGTGTAGTATCAGGCATGGCCGCAATTCTTCTTTTTAATAGTTTTGCAGGTATTACCTACGGTGCAGGAACAGGATCTGGAGGAAGCTGGTTCGGAGGAAGCGATACTAATACTGCTGAAGTTGCTGCAGCCGCAAAGGTTGATGCTCCTGTAGTACAGGGAACGCTTGCAGAGGTAACCGATGCTGACCACGTGCGGGGCGATCTTGCAACGGCAAAGGTAGTGGTTCTCGAATACTCAGACTTCGAGTGTCCATTTTGTAGTCGCCATCACCCAACCCTCGTCGATATTTTCGACGATTACGGAAGTGATATCGCATGGGTATATCGCCATTTTCCACTCTCGTTCCATCCCGAAGCTGAGCCTTCGGCGCTTGCATCTGAGTGTGCAAACGAACAGGGAAAATTCTGGGAATATGCAGACGCCTTGTTTGAAAACCAGGATCAGTTGGGCACGGCGTACTATAAGTCTCTTGCAAAAGAACTCGGCATGAAGACCTCGCAGTTTGACGATTGTTTTGACACCGCAAAGTATCAAGACGTTGTTGACGCAGATATCGCTTCTGGTCGTGCAGCAGGGGTTTCCGGTACACCAGCAACATTTATCAATGGTGTCCTTGTTGCAGGATCGAACGGTTCATCGGTAGGCGCAGCCCCAAAGAGCACCTTCACCGCAATCATCGACGCGGCACTCGCAAAATAAAAAAAAATCCCCACACGGGGATTTTTTTATTCCCAAATTTTCCACCACGATTTCTTTTTCTCCTGTTCATTTCCTCGTGCCGCAAATCGATCTCTTTGCATCTCTTCAGTCACATAGAGCAACCATCCGCGAATGCGCTCAAGCTCTTTGTGAATATGGTTACCCTCGTACTCACCGTTATGCATGTGGTCCGCTCCTCCGTATGAAGCTTGTTTTTGGTCGAGATGCAGTGAAAGACTAATCATGTCTTCACGATCTTTAAGATAGAGGTGAAAGCGAGGATAGAAATCGGGGCCGAGACGACAGACAAAGCTTTCACTACCCGTTTTGGGATCACGAAAAGGGAAGTACCCGGCACGTCGCAGACCCTCAAGAGGATTTCCTACAAAAGTTTTTTGGATTTGAATATCCATATAGAAAGATGATAGCAGAGTTGTAATATCTCCGCTGGCAAATTACATGTGATAAATCTTCGCTGAATGTGCCAAAAGATCAGTATCGACTTCTTGAACGAACATCGTTTCTCGATAGTGATTCACGCGCTTCATTGTTCCCAGAACAGGCATAACTACTTGTGAATGACCAATGAGTGTATCGACTGATCCATCTTTATACTTCTGCACTCCCGCGGCGTTCGTGTACACAAGAACGGTATTTGTTTCCATTGCACGCGTTATGCAAAGTGCATCAAGCAAGCGCTCTTCTGAGAGCTTGTCTCGTTTAGGCATTGCATGAGGAATCTCTCGTGACCAGTAGCTCGGACAGTAAATAATTTCCGCACCTTGTTTTTTGATGCGTTCAAAAATCTCCGGGAAAAGCATGTCCCAACAAATAACAATTGCCGCTTTTCCAAAGGCTGTTTGGAAAACGGGCACTTCAGTTCCGGGTTTCAAAAACGTACGCTCAGAAGGGTAGAGGTGATTCTTTGCGTAGCTTCCAAGAATCTCACCTTTGGCATTGATGTAATGACTCATCGAAAGATCGCCTTCGGGATGACGCTCCATGCGTGTTCCGGTCACAATATCGATCTGATACTTCCTAGCCATTTCAATAAAGAACGTGCGTACAGCTCCGGTGGTGTCGATTTTCGAAAGATCGCCAAAAATAGAGCCCATAATGCAGTCCTCGGGAAATACGACGACATCAGCTTTTTTGTACGCAGCCCTCGCAATAAAACGCTCGATACGTTTCTGGTTCTCTGGGGGATTTTGATGAGCGATTTTGAACTGAATAACGGCAATACGGACTTTCATAGAATAGGCATAGTGAAGCTGGATTTTTGCGAAGATGCAATATATGCTTGCTCCATCGTATGCCAAAAACCCTCATTATTCATGATCGATTTCAGTTTCGGGGTGGTGCGGAGCGTTTGGTGTTGAATTTGGCAAGCATGCTCGATGCAGATATCGCAACAGAATTCTGGACCGACACCACCTATCCAAAATCCGAAGCGCCGCATAAGGTGTTTGTTCTTGATTCTGGCGAACCACGCATGATGGTTTTTCGATACTTCCGAGCACAATGGAACTTCTGGTGGAAAGCCGGCAAGCTCATAAAAGACTACGAAACGATTATTTTCTCAGGAAACAACTGTCTTGCAGCAGCATGGCGACCACTTAGAGGAAAGAAAATCGTGTACTACTGTCACACACCAGTTCGCTACGTCTACGATCTCTTTGAAGAGCGCCGCAATGCGGAGTTATCAGCGATTAAGCGAATCGTGTATTACGATTTGGGAAAGTGGTTTATTCGTGGATGCTACCGCATCGGCTTATCACGCATGAAAACCGTGGTAACAAACTCGCGAAATGTGCATGATCGGTTGCTTCACTTTTGCAAAAAAGAATCGCACATCATTCATCCGCCTATTGATACAGAAAAGTTCACCTGGCAGGGTCAGGGTGGTTACTATTTGTCTTTCGCACGTCTCGATAGTCTCAAACGTGTGACCGATGTAGTGCGTGCGTTCCAGCAGATGGCTGATAAGAAGCTTGTCGTTGCTTCCGGCGGGGAAGATGCCGAGCGTGTCGCAGAGCTTGCAAAAGGGTTTGAAAATATTCAGCTTGTAGGGTGGGTTGATGATGTGCAGCTCAAAGATCTTGTAGGAAATTGCATCGCGAATATTTACATTCCTGTTGATGAAGATTTTGGCATGACGGCAGTTGAGGGAATGTCTGCCGGCAAGCCGTGCATTGGAGTTGATGACGGGGGATTGCGAGAAACAATTATTCCAGACAAGACGGGAGTTTTGATTCCTACAAAGTATCGCGTAGAAGATCTTGTGGAGGCGGTGAAGGGCATGACGCCCGAACGAGCGCTGGCCATGAGGAATGATTGTGAGCAACAAGCTCAGCGTTTTTCCCTCGAGCGATTTGCAGAAGAGATGAAGGATGTGATTGCGTCACCTCGTCATGCCGGACACCGATCCGGCATCCAGCGCAATTCAGAATACGCTGGACCCCGGCTCGCCCGTTGGGCTATGCTCGAAGGGGTCAAGCCCGGGGTGACGAAACACATCGCCATC
>JBBTSN010000062.1:14666-26121 GCA_038078775.1 Patescibacteria group bacterium
ATCGACGCATCCCGCAGCATCGACGGCGTGCAAAAAACAGGTGTCGAAGTGGTAAGCGACGCATTGCTAAAAAAGCTTGTTAATCCAGGGGTCACCTTCTACACCCCTCAACAAATCCCCTGGCTTCCCAAAAATGCGCAGCAAGTCATTGCACGCAAGCGTTTCTGGACTATTATCGGTCTTTCACTCGCAATGCTTCGCGACAAACCGGATGCACTTTTTGTTCCTGTGCACACGCTTCCATTTTTTTGCCCAAAGAAAACCGTCCGAGCAATTCACGACGTCTCTTTCCTTCGTGAGCCACAGGCTTACAGCTTGAGAGAGCGCACCTATATGAGGTTTGATCTCTGGCGCGCAAAACGTATCTGCACAAGCGTTATCGTTCCCACAGAAGCCGTGAAGCGTGATCTTGTTGAGCTCCTCCACTGGCCCGCAGAAAAGATCGTTGTAACCGGCTGGGGAGTTCCCGAAAGCGTTTCTCGTCATCCCGGCGACCTGTCCGGCCACTTGCCGGAACGCCGGGATCCAGTGCTTCCATCCATCCTCTTCATCGGCCGTATTGAAGAAAAAAAGAACGTCGCAAACATCATTCGTGCATTCGGCATTTTTAAAGAAACACATTCGGATTGGGAGCTTATTCTTGCGGGTAAACCCGGCCATGGATTTGAAATCATCGAACCTCTTCTAAAAAATCCTGGCGTCCATCATCTCGGATACATCTCCAATGAAAAGAAGGCCGAGCTTCTTGCAGGCGCATCAATGCTTGCGTTCGTCTCTCGTGAAGAAGGGTTTGCGTTCCCTATGCTTGAAGCATTTCAGGCGAAAGTTCCTGTGCTCGCATCGTCAATTCTAACGCTTATTGAAATTGCTGAAGATGCTGCACTTTTCGCTGAACCAAATGATGTACAAAAGATCGCCGAAAATATGTCACTCATCGCAGATAACTTCGCGGTTCGCTCGTCACTTGTTATAAAAGGAACAGAAAGGCTAAAGAAGTATTCCTGGGACAGTGTGGTGGAAAAGGTTTGGAAACTGATAGTCTAAAATATGTATAAAAATACTGAAGAGTTTTTTTCTGCAGCTCAGGAGTCTGTTGAGCTTTTTAATACATGGGCAGAGATATTTTCTCCAGACGCATCCGCAGATCACATCTGCTACAAGTGCAATTCTGGAGAAGAGTTCGAAACCTTGAGAAAAATGTTCGAGAACAATAGCGGTTTTATCTACCAGTCAATTATTTCCGCACGTAGAATTGCAATTATCAAATTTTCAAAACCCATTACATCTCCCCTTGGAGACATTTGGTATCTTGAACTCTCAGACCAAAGGACGGACGGAAGCCAGATGAGTGGATTCGACCACATCGAGATCTATCCTCGTAAAGAATCCATGGATGATCTTGCACGAAAGCTCCAAGAGCAAGGAATGACGCTTGAGAAAACGATAAGGCCCCACCATACGACGTACGATAGTTTCTTGAGCGAAGTATTCAAGGTTCGCCTAGAACCCGATGCACTTATTGGGAAGATTAAGCGCGAGGAGATGAGATAAACAAAAAAAATGCAACAATGTGCGAGTTTCTCGTGGCGGTGTCTGTGGGTTTAGTACCAAAGTTACGAGGGTCTTTGATGGAGTTTTGAAGATTCTTCAGACAGCGACTTTTAAGCATGCAGGTCGTCAGTAACTTTAGATCTCCACTAGACTTTTGGTGTTAGTAGCGAGATAATCAGCCTAGCATTATGGAAAGTCTTCCTCCTAGTCCAATTCCAGATATATACAAAAATCCAGTGCAGCGACGTCCTGCGGGTCCGCGCCCACCAGCGGGTCCGCGAAAGCCGATAACGATTCCTCGAAAACCTAGCGGCTTTATTGCAGATGGAAAACTGCATGTTGTATTAGATACAACTATAATTATTGGTGCTCTGCCCACACAAAACGGAATCCAAGAGCCGGGGAGCGGAGCTGCTTGTAAAAAAGTTATTGAAGTTTGGAGAAACGGTGGCTTCTCACTTGGTCTCAACGCCTTGCTGATGGACGAGTATAGGCGTGTCGGGGAAAGAATAATTACCGAGGGAAAGTTAGTATCGCAACCCTTTAACAGTTTGATGGAAGTTCTTCAGAAAGATGCCTATTGTTTTCGGATGGTTGCAACAAAGCAGCATATTGCTCCAACTTATAAAGACGACCACTTGTTCGATGGAATCCAAGCAGAGTATCTGGTATCTGATGATAAGGGCGTTATCAAAGCGGCTCTACAGAAGAATTACAAAAAGATTTTAAGCTCAACCGATTTTGTCACCGAACTAATACGCTTAGGCATCGGGAAGATCAAGTAACTTTTCATAGAAACAAAACAACCCCGCGAAGGGTTGCTATAACTTTTTCCAAATCCCACTAATGAGGTTTTCTTTTTTCAGTCGTGTCCATCCCTTAATCTGTTGTTCTCTCCGCCGTACCTTGAGTAAGGATTCATATTCTTCCTGGTACACAACTCTCACTGGGCAACGATTTTTTGTCCACTCGGCCGCTTCGCCTGCATTGTGACGTTTCAGTCTTTCATCGACATTATTGGTTGAACCGACGTAATAACTCCCATCGGCACATTCTAAAATGTACAAATAAAATTGTTCATTCATATTTTAGCCCTTCAACTTCGCCCCTTCGATACACTCAGGGTCTTCGTTCAGGGCATTCGACTCGCTTCGTCATCTCGCTGGTCGACGACCATGAGCTAGCGAAGCGAGTCGAATGGCGGAGGAGGAGAGATTCGAACTCTCGGAACCTTTCGGTTCACACGCTTTCCAAGCGTGCGCACTAGGCCACTATGCGACCCCTCCGAGCGAGGAGGATTGTACTAAAAGATGGGAAAGTGAGCAAGTGAGACATGCCAAAAGACGCGCGAAAGTCTTGCGGGGCTCTTTGTTTTTGGTTAGGCTTTCTCAATATGAGCAATACGGGAAAGATGAGTATGTGGGGAGGGGGTATTTTTGCATGCGCCGTTCTTATTTTTGCATGCGTGTACCGTTTCTCTTCACCTGATGTTGTTCTTTCTGAGCCGATACTTTTCACGACGTATAGGGAATATCCTTTTACCCTGAGCGATCAAGAAAATGCGAGTCTACAAGCTCTTGAGGCTTTGCAAGAAAAATACGCATTACTGAGTGAAGAGGGCGTGCCCGAATCCGAAATAAATATGTATCGAGAAGACCTCAGTCTTCGTCAACGCGAAGAAGAAGAGTGGGGTGTACTTGATCGTTATTCCTGGAATGAGGATGTGTACGAGTTACGTCGTGAATCGTACGGAGAGTTATCGGCGACGAAGACAATGTATACGGTTACAAAAAACAATGAAACGTTATTCACTACAGAAATGTATTGGGGGTCGGAAGGTCCTATCTTTTCGTGGAAGATCATAAACAAAAAGCCCGCATTTCTTTTTTCTGTTCCGGTCATCCATACAAGCGGGGAAGCGAGCGTGCCAGAAATTTGGTATGACGGTGCGTTTGTTTCGCA
Organism: Patescibacteria group bacterium; assembly: GCA_038078775.1. Taxonomy (GTDB): domain Bacteria; phylum Patescibacteriota; class Patescibacteriia; order UBA9934; family UBA9934; genus JAGORL01. The sequence continues at coordinate 18,180 of JBBTSN010000062.1, forward strand.
AGCATTTTCTCTTTTACGCCCGCAATATATTTTTTCTTATAACGATCGCATAGGTTTTATTGCAGAGATGCCCAATGGAAAAGAAGGCGTTTATTATGATGGCGCATTCCTCGCCCCCGAATTTGATGATATTTGGAATGTGAATTGCTGTGCGGCGCACGAATTGCTTCCCACGGTGTATAACAACGGCATTCTTCTTTTGTATGCAGAACGCGCAGAGGAAAAATATCTTGTTGAAATTTCCCTCATTACGTTATAGACAACCATCCCCCTTTTGATTATCATGCCCGGCATATCGGGCTGTGGCGCAGCGGTAGCGCGCTTGCATGGGGTGCAAGAGGCCGTGGGTTCGATCCCCGCCAGCCCGACCAAATGTCTCTCGCATATGCGGGGGATTTTTTGTACACTCTTTCTATATGATTTTTGAAATCTGCGTCCTCATTTTTCTGTGCTTGTGCATATTTGGAACGTTCCTTCCTATGCTCCCCGGAATCCCACTTATGTTTGTTGCTACGCTGGTGTACGCCTTTATGAGTGATTTTGCGCACATGGATCCTTGGCAGTTGTGGATCTTTGGAGGCATTACGGCTGCTGCGCTTCTGGTTGATTGGACCGCGGGGTTGTTAGGCGCAAAGTTTGGGGGAGCGGCAAGGAAGTCGCTTCTCGCAGGACTTCTCGGAATGATTATTGGATTTTTCGCCTTTCCTCCGTTTGGAATTATCGTTGGATTGTTTTTGGGAATCTTCATTGCAGAAGTCGCACGTCACCGCACGGGAGAGCAGGCGCTCAAGAGCGCGACCTCTTCGCTCATTGCAACGGCGGGTGGGGTAGTGGTGAATGTCGTACTCGCTTTTGCGTACGTCATCACGTTTGCGATCATCGTTTTCATCTAGTCTATGCTTACGAAAGAGCAAGAGATCTGGGTTAATCATCTGAGTAATACTGATAGCATTAATATCGTACCGTACGATCCAAATTGCGTTCGCCAATTCGCGAAAGTTGTAGACGAAGTTCATGGGCTGCTTGGCGAGTCGCAAGAAGTGGTTCATGCCGGTGCCAGCAGTTTGGGAATTTCTGGACAAAATGAAATTGATATTTACATTCCAGTTTTCACCGATCAATTTACCGAAACCCTAAAAAAAGTAGAAGCGCTCTACGGTACTCCTCAAAGCGTTTATCAGCTTAAGCGCGTTCGTTTTCAAACTATTCGTGATGAAAAAAAGATTGATGTTTTTGTCATCAATCGTCTTGATGCTGATTGGTTACGTAGTCGACAATTCGAGCAGCGTTTGCGTGAGCAACCCGAGCTTCTTGGGGCGTATCGCCTGCTCAAGGAATCGTCGGCAGGATTAAGCACGCGCGCGTACTATCGTAGAAAAATACATTTCATCAACGACGTCTTGGCAAAGCTCACGTCCACATCGCTTCCCCCTGAATTTAATGACCGATCATTCGTAAGTCGGCTATGGGCAGATATCCTTATTTTAACGAGAAAGAAAAAGATTAAAGCGGTTTGTTGTGAATCGTACAAGGAGGAAGGAAAAATGCGCGCCTGTAAAGGATGCCCAAATGTGTATCGCGAAGATTCACCTTCCGCATGGCGTCGGTTTCTGGCAAAGTGGGGAGTGAGGAAGATATGAGTAAAAAATAAATTTCTTGACGCGTTACATAATCATGATAATCTTTTTACAGACAGACGAGGTTTCAGCATGAACCCTAACTCTGGTGTCACAGAAGTGGCCCCTGAGAATCATCGCAAGATGTTTTCTCAGGGGTCTTTCTGTTTTTATTCTTGATGTGAAATATGGAGGTTTATTTTGCCTTTCCTGATCTCGTGGAATATGTGAATGAATTAGATTCGACAACGCACGTAAAAGTTGGACGCACACTAGAGGCATTGCAAAAATATGGGAGTGAAATCGGGATGCCGTATAGCAAAATGATTGATAAAAATCTTTTTGAACTTCGTACGCAAGGAAAAAAGAGGGTCAGAATATTGTATGCATTCCATCAAGATATGGCAGTAATTTTACTGATCTTCGTAAAAAAGACAAAAAAGATACCCATACGAGAGATAGAGTTGGCAAAAACGAGAAAAAGAGACCTAGGAATAAAATAACGTATATGTTATATTGAAAAATATGTATAAAAAAACTTTAATGGAACTGAAGAAAGAATGGATGAAAAATCCTGAGTTTCGCAAAGAATATAAGCGTCTTGATCCCGAGTTTAAACTCATGGAACTTATGATCGAGAAACGTATTAAAGAAGGACTAACACAAAAAGAAATTGCTAAGAAAATGGGAACAAAACAATCTGCTATTTCTCGTTTTGAAGTCGGAAAAGGAAACCCAACACTACAATTTATGCAAAAACTCGCCGATGCACTTGGCGCAAAAATGAAAATTACCATCACGCCTCGCTAAATTCATCCCTCAACCGCATCCACAATTTTCCCATCTCGTTTCTTCCTGATCCATCTGGTCCATCGCCCCACCAAGAATCTTTCGGTTCATGTTTCACGATAAGCGCATCGCCTGAATCAAAAAGTGCTTGCCGAACATCTGCGTGTTGATTAAGTTTTGCGCGAAAAAGTTCTTCCATGACCGCAAGTTTACGTTCGTTGAAATCAGGAATCTGAAAAGCTTTATGACGCTGTGAAGCTTCCCATGCTTGTTCCGGCGTTTGGCTGTCTACGATATCGTACACAATTTTTGGATCGGTATACCGTTGTGCATGGTAAGCATGCTCGACGGTTTTATAGGTGATGTCTTTGTACGTAATCGGATGTGCAGAAAAAGCAGAGAAGAAGCGAGAAAATACCTGAGGTGAAACAATTTTTTCCATAATACTTCCGTGAATATCTCATACTTTGCGATTCTTTGAAAGTTCGCTATCATTTTCCCCATATGTCTGACGTTCGCATTACTCCAAGAAGTGAAGATTATAGCCAGTGGTATTTGGATATTATTGCGGCAGCGCAAATGGCGGAGCATTCTCCGGTAAAGGGTTGTATGGTTATTAAGCCGTACGGCTACGCTATTTGGGAGCGTGTAGAAGAAATTTTAGATGCTCGTTTTAAAGAAACTGGTGTTGAGAATGCATACTTTCCTTTATTTGTTCCAAAAAGTCTTTTAGAAAAAGAAGAAGGCCACGCGGAAGGTTTTGCAAAAGAGTGTGCAATCGTTACGCACTATCGCTTAAAAGGTGATGAGCACAATCCAGGAAAGCTCATTGCAGATCCTGAGGCAACGCTCGAGGAAGAACTTATTGTTCGCCCAACATCAGAAACCATCATGTACGAGGTCTTCAAAGACTGGATTCATTCGTACCGTGATTTGCCTTTGCTCATCAATCAGTGGGCAAACGTGGTGCGCTGGGAAAAGCGTACACGCCTCTTTTTGCGTACAACCGAGTTCTTGTGGCAAGAGGGTCACACCGTGCATGCAACCGACGCCGAGGCCGATGTACGTGCACGCCAAATGCTCGAGCTCTACCGTGATTTCTCCGAGAACATCATGGCGATTCCTGTTATTCCCGGGCAAAAGAGTGAAACAGAAAAGTTTGCAGGCGCACTGCGTACCTACTGCATCGAAGCTATGATGCAAGATGGAAAAGCATTGCAGTTCGCAACGTCGCATCATCTTGGGCAAAATTTTGCAAAAGCATTTAACGTGAAGTTTACCGATGAACAAAATAAAGAGCAGTTTGCACATCAAACAAGCTGGGGACTTTCTACGCGCACCATCGGCGCCCTCATTATGACGCACGGTGATGATAAAGGCTTAATCGTTCCTCCTCGGTTGGCAGCAACACAGGTCGTTATTATTCCGTTGTGGTTTAAAGACGAACAACGTGATGAGGTTATTGCCAAGGCCCGTGCTGTAGGGGCGGTTTTAAAAACCGTCCAGATTCGTTTCAAGATTGATGAAAAAGAAGGCCGTCCTGGCGAAAAGATTTTCGGATGGGAAAAGAAAGGCGTACCTGTGCGTTTAGAAATCGGCCCTAAGGATATTGTGGCAGGAAAGGGCGTTGTTGCGCGTCGCGATACGAGCGAAAAGATCGACATGCAATTCGAGAACATGGCAACGGAGATTCCTGCGCTTCTTGAGAATATACAAACCACACTTTACGAGCGCGCAAAAGCATATCGCGATGCAAAGATTGTCGAAGTCGATACGTACGACGCATTTAAGGCAGCGATTGAAGGCGGAAACTTTGTGCGTGCACACTGGTGTGGAGATGCGGACATTGAAGAAAAGATAAAAGAAGAAACAAACGCAACGATTCGTTGTATTCCTTTTGATGCAAAAGAAGAAAAGGGTGTCTGTATTTACTCCGGAAAGCCTTCGGGAAAACGGGTGATATTTGCTCGATCGTACTAGCTCCTCGTCATCCCGGGCTTTCCGCCAAAGGCGGATCCGCCTTTGGCGGAGATCCGGGATCTATCGCTACTAAAATACGTTGGATGCCGGATCGGTGTCCGGCATGACGAACGTCCCTCTATGTCCTATTGGCTCCTTAAATCAGATCCCGAAACCTATTCATTCAAAAACTTGCTCAAAGACGGAAAAACCGTGTGGGACGGTATTCGCAATGCCCAAGCTCGTATTTACCTCAAGCAAATGCGCCCGGGCGATGTGGCGTTCATGTATCACAGCCAAACCGACAAGGAAATTGTAGGAACCGTACGTATCGTAAGCACTCCGTATCCAGATACAAAAGATACCGAATGGATTGCAGTCGATATTGTTCCGCTCGACGTATTTAATCACCCCGTCTCGCTTGAACAAATCAAGCACGATGACGTGCTTAAAGAAATGCTTCTTGTAAAACAGTCCAGACTTTCTACAATGCCAGTCACTCCCGCACAAGCAAAACGAATTGAAAAACTCGCGCGAGTCTAAATATGAAAATGCCGGCGGTACTTCTTATAATCGTTGGAATCGTATTTGTAGTGTGGGGATCCTCACTAATCATACGGCAAGTTGATTTTGATATGCATGCAAAAGAGACTATCGCTACTGTTGCATCAGTAGGAAATGATCGGATAGGTTCAAGAAACACTTTCGCAAAGGTGATTGGCACGTATACGGTTGGCGATAGTATCTACAAAGAGCGCTTGGCGTTTCCCATATTTGCAAACACGCTAGGCATTCGTACTAATGATTCCGTGCGCGTTGCGTACGATGAGCGTTCGCCCGAAGATGTAAAAATTATTACGCAGAGTTGGGATAAATATCTCTATTATGTTTCGGGAATATTCTTTATACTTCTCGGACTCATGTTTGGCATGTTCGGAATACTCACACAGAAACACCTTTCACTCCCAACTTCCTAACTTTCCGCCAGAGGCGGATCCGCCTCCGGCGGACATTCCCTCATAACTTCACCTATGTCCTCTCTCGAAGAAGTAAAAGAAAAAGCAAAAAAGGTGCGAGATACCACGCGTGAGCAAACCATGGGATTTATTACCGCGGCGCTTTCGCTTGTTGCGGGATTAGCGTGGAATGATGCAATCACCTCAATGATAAAAGAAGTATTTCCCGGAGGAACATCAAATCTTCTCGCGAAGTTTGTGTACGCAGTAACGGTAACGGTGATCGTTGTAGCACTCTCTCTTTTAGTGAGAAAAATCCTCACCATTCAGGCGGAAGAAAAGAAATGAGAAAAAGTCTAGTCAAAAACAGTGTTTGATGTATAGTGAATATATATGGCAAAACTCGCCGTAAAAATTGCAGAACAAAAGAAAGAGAAAACATATGCGGTTGAAGTGAGCGCGTCGAAGTTCGAGCGTCTTGCGGCTGCATTTGGTTTTTTTGGAAAAGAATTTCTCGAGAGCGTTACTCGTGCTGAAAAAGATATCCGTCAAGGAAAAACAAAAAAGATTCGTTCTTTTTCGGATCTTTTGAAGCGGTAGGTATGTTTTCAATCATCGTTACAGAGGAATTTGAAAAGAGATTTTCAGATCTGCCAACGAGAATACAGAAGAAATTAATAAAACAAGAAAAGTTTCTCAGAGAAAATCCGTTACATCCCTCACTTCATACAGAGAAGTTACAGCCAAAGATAAAAGAATACTGGAGTTTTCGTATAGACAAGAGCTATCGCGTGTTATTTCGTTTTACGGAAAAAGATGAATTGATACTTATAACGGTAGGAACTCATGATTGGGTATACCGAATGAAAAACTAATATGCACGCCGTTATTCTTGCCGCAGGAAAAGGAACTCGATTACGTCCGTTTACCGAAACTACGCCAAAGCCCCTTGTTGATATAGCGGGTCGGCCACTTTTGGAATACGTACTTGATGTACTTCCAAAGACCATCGACGGAATCACGATCGTCATCGGATATTTCGGAGAGCAAATACAAGAACATGTCGGCGAATCGTACAAGGGAATTCCTGTGCGCTATGTTGTGCAAAATCGACTCGATGGAACAGGCGGTGCGCTCGAGCTGCTTCAGCGCGACATTGCCGAAGCAACACTCGTGCTCAACGCTGATGACATCTATGCGGCACATGACCTTGCCCGTCTCACGCAATTTCCTCTCGCCGTTCTTGCACGCCTCACCAATGATCCTGTTGCGAATCCTTTTGAGGTGAGTAGTGCAGATTTATTGCGAGGTTTTGTTCCCAAACGCGACATTATTCCCGGCGTAACCTATTGGCAAAACTGTGGGGCATACATGATTGATCCTCGGTATTTTTTAGAACATGTAGTTGAAGTTCCTGTACGAGACGGGGTTGAAGCGAGCATCCCGCATACCCTCGCCGCACTTGCAACACACGAAAAAGTCCACGTCGTTGAAGCGACGTCGTGGCTCCCTGTAGGAAATCCTGAAGAACTCGCGCGTGCTAGAGAGCTTCTATCGTAAATGAAGAAAGAACAGTGGCCATGACGTTATCAAGAGGTGCGAAATACTTTTCTTCACATTCGGGCGTGAGCTCTTTTTCGTTTTGACACGTTCCTCCCGATCGAGCAGTGAACGTTAGGGTATATTTCAAGCCACCTTGGTACACGAGGTACGTGGCTTCGCGTTCAGGAACATTATGAGAGACCTCATCCTCGATCAATCCACAAAATGTGGTCGATCCATACGTCATTGCTTCGCTTCCCAGTGAAAAATAGTCACACATGCTTTGTGTATCTTCAAATCCAATTTCAGGCATGACAACATCTTCGATATTGATCGCATAAAAAACCGAATACGCATCTTGATAATTTGCAACAAATTCAGGATCAGTATCTCCAGGATTGGAGATCACTTCCGAAGGTTCAAGATAGGAGAACGATAGACGTGTGTTGCCGTGAGGGATTGAATAAGGAGATGTCCATGTTTCCTGGGCGCTTCCGTAGAGGTCGCTCAAATCCTGACGAATCATAAAATTATCGTTGTAGTGCTGCACGTAGTTTTTTGTAATATCATCGCCGTGTTCTTCAAGAGTCGCATCGTACCCATCAAACTTTGTAGCAATTGTGGCAAACGCGCTTTCTGTAAGCGTTTGTACATAAAAGAAATGTCCTAAAGTAAGCACGTGCAAGAGTAGTGAGGCTCCAAGAAGGATAGGAACCCAAGGAAAAGAAGAGGACGATGATTTTGGCATATTTTCTTTAAAGGATAACACGAAAAAGAGCGTACTTGCAGAAGATGGAATCGTTCCTGTAGTGTGGATTGATATGGATATCGTGCAGTTTAAGAAGATGTTTGAGCCACATTTTGCAAAGTACGTAGAGGAATGCATGAGCAATATGCACGCTCGGCTTAAAGATCCACTCTTAAAAAAGCTCATGAACCAGGCGGGAAAGATTGCGCTCGCGGGAGGAAAACGTGCACGGCCTTTTTTGGTCTACAGCATGTACAAAATTTCTGGTGGAAAAGATGATAAAGTTGCGCTTCGTATTGCAATGAGTGTGGAGATGTTCCATATCTTTTGTT
>JBBTSN010000063.1:0-2403 GCA_038078775.1 Patescibacteria group bacterium
GGAAGGGCCGCACGTTGCGCTTTGGAAAAAAACGCATAAGTGGTCAATGGATGGGCTGAAGGAAGTATTTGCTGAATTTAATTTAGAGCTCGATAAAATTTATCTCGAACATGATTTCATTGAAGAGTCCCACGAAATCGTAAAGAAATTGCTTACGGGTGGCATTGCAAAAATGTCCGAGGGTGCGGCTATTGTTGATTTAGAAGCAGAAAAGATGGGCGTAAACTTGCTCAGAAAAACCGACGGGACGCTGTTATACAACGCAAAAGATCTCGCACTCGCTTTGCACAAAGAATCCGATTATCGCGCAGACCGCTCAATGTATGTTATTGATGTTCGCCAAGCGCTTGCCATGAAGCAACTTGCCGCAACGCTCAGGAAAATGGGCTTTGCTCGGGAGGTGGTGCACCTAGGCTATGATTTCGTAACGCTCCCAGAAGGTGCCATGAGCTCTCGCAAGGGAACGGCAATAAGATGGAGTCTTGTACGGGACACGATGATGGAGAAACTCGTTGAGGCCATTCGTTCTCGTCATACCGACTGGAAAGAAAAACAAATTCAAAAAACGGCGAAAGCATTGCTCTTCGCGTCTATTAAGTTTGGCATGCTCAAGCAAGATCCGGACAAGGTGATTACGTTCTCGATGGAGGAAGCAATGGCGTCAGAAGGATTTACCGGACCTTATGTGATGTACACCGTTGCGCGTATTTCAAGTATTCTCAAAAAAGCACCCGTAAAGCCAGCAAAAGAAATGGCCCACATTGGTCATGCACTTGAGCGTGATTTAGTTATGGCAATTGCGAGATATCCTGAAGTAGTCTTGCAGGCAGGTCTTCAGCTCAAAGCTTCGGTTATCGCTCAATACGCGTTTGATGTCGCACAAACCTACGCCCGATACTACGAGTTTGTGCGGGTTATTGCAGAAGATGATATGCCGGGAACCTCGGAACGTCTGGCACTGTGTAGCGCGGTACGCCAGGTGCTTACCAATGCCCTTGGGCTCCTTGGCATTGCAGCAATTGAAGAAATGTAACACACTCTATTCATCGTATGGCTAAAAACACCTACAACGAAACCATTATTGCGCACGGCGTGCGTATTGAAGGCGAGTTTACCGCCGAAGGGGACATTGTTATTGAGGGAGAAGTGCGTGGAACAATTACAACTGCAGGTGACTTGCGTATTGGCGATGGTGCAAAGGTTGAGGCAGATATCCGGGCACAGAACGCTATAATTTCGGGCGAAGTACGCGGAACCATGCAAATCTTGGGCAAGCTTGAACTTATGCCTTCGTCAAAATTCACTGGCGATCTTTCCGTTGATGTACTCTCGGTAAGTGCAGGCGCTCAGGTAAACGGTACGGTTCGCATGGGAGAAGAGGCAGCGCAAACCATCGCCACAGGTAAGAAGGGAAAGCGAGCTACAGAAGCAGAAGAATAGTGTGATGAAGTTTATAGTTAAGAGCTTGAAGTAAATGGAGGTTATATTGAGTTGGTGATAAGGAAACTAAAAATAACATCCACCCACTTCACACTAAAAACTCTCAACTTCAAACCTCCCCTATGTACGTCTATGTGTACGATGATTTTCTCCAGGATCGGCGGTATGAACGGGACATCGGTCTCATAGAAACGCGTCTCACCGACCTCGGCATCACCGGAAACGTTGTCCGGCTTGCTTTTTTTCGTGATGCACAACAAGTAATCGGTCAAGAAATCCGTAAAGGCATTAAAACAATTGTTGCGGTAGGAAACGACGCAACGCTTGAAAAGGTGCTGAACGCGGTAGAAGAAACACGCACGGTTGTTGGATACATTCCTGTCACGCCTGACAATCCCTTTGCAGAACTTTTGGGCGTGCCACAAGGCGCGACTGCGTGTGACATTCTTTCAGCTCGCTTGGTGGAGGATATTGACATGGGCGAAGTAAATGGACATCGATTTTTACACGAGGCAACAATGGACGGAACGGGTTGTGTGGTTTCGTGTGACGAGCGTTTCACGCTTTCGGTAAAACGCCGTGCCCAATTTTCCTACGTAAACCTTTCTGCCGAACTCCCCGACGTAGGCGTGGTAAGCCCAACCGATGGTAAGCTCACGCTGGTAACGCGTATTGCTCGGTTGTCGCTTTTTGGAAAGAAACAGGATGTAGGAAAAGTACACGTTGCAAATATGCGCGTGTACGCCCCAAAGCAAGTAACGCTTCAGGCAGACGGTACGAAAATTGTCGCACAAGAATTTTCCTTCAGAACACTCCCAGGGCGTTTACGAGTAATCACCGGCCGTGAACGAAAGTTTGTGGTGTAATAAAAAATCCCCGTGATTCGTATCGTGACTGCAGGGAACGGTTTAAAACCGTTCCGTACGTTCAGTCGGAATCGAATCAAGAGATTTTGTTGATGTA
>JBBTSN010000064.1:0-5262 GCA_038078775.1 Patescibacteria group bacterium
CCAAAAGTGCAACCTTTTGTCCTTCAGCAACCACAAAAGAAACATCTTGCAAAACAACCTGTTTTCCGTAGGTTTTGGTAATGTTTTTAATGTGAAGAAGTGGTCGCTGCATGAAAACTATACGATATACGATCCGTACTCGAACACTACCACATCATCAATCGTTACCTTTTTCACATCAGCAAATACATCAACATGATACTTGCTCGAGCGCTTTGGCATTCCTGCCTTTGCGTAAATAGTGTGCTTTTGTCCGAGGGAAAGATGAATGCCGCACATACGCTCGTAGCTTCCAATATCGGTAAGAATACGATCGCGGGTAAGCGCACGGTTCATGCCGAAACCCAATTCTCGCACCCAAACTTCTTCATCAGCTTTAATTTGATCAAGTACCTTAATAAATGACTCGGGAGCACCCGGAGCCTCAACAAGAATTCCCTTTTCAATACGCACGAGTATTGGTTCAGGAGGAACCATTACATGAAAATCAGCGTCAGCAAAGGCAAAAAGCTTCACGGTTCCATTTACAAACGCAACATCTTTTGGCTCGGTAAACACCTCACCAATAGGAAATTGTCCTCCCCTATTTTTCATTCCCGTATAGTCACCAATATTGAGTTTGGCATCTTCAAGCGGCGTGTCGTACACGAGCTCAGTTCCCTCGCAATAAACAACAACACGCTGAGCTTTATCGATCAGCTCTTTGAGTTTCTTTCCCACACGTTGATAATACTCGGCATCGTACGCCAAAGAATCGATATAGATCTCATACTCATTCTCAGGCATACGTCCCAAATGCGGATGCTCAATAACCGCCAAACCTCGATTGAACAGCTCTAACCGAAAACGAAACTCATTCAATCGGAAGCTCGACGATTGCACAAGCGCAACTAAATCTCCAGGACTCAACCTTTCCATCTCTGCGCGAATATCATCCGGGCTTGTTTCGTTAAAATCAATTGCTTTTGCAGAAGGCAAAGCGGCAATATACGCATCAGCAAGCAATGACGACAAAAACGACTGACGATCAAATACAATAAGCGCCTGAGCAGAGGGATCATGCTTCATTGCACCCGCAATGGTTGCAGCAACATTCTGAGTAGCTTTTTCTAGAAGAGAAACCATAAAATCGAAACAATGGTATCAAAAACAAAGGATTTGCGGTAGAGACGCAACGTCTTGCTCTGGTACTATAGTAAAATCAATATAATTCTAATGGGGAAGAAGTATGGAAAAGTCTCATCAAGCAAAATTATGGTTTTCATCATACGATTTTTCAAATTCAGGATTCCTCGTAATGTTTCAATCATTTCTTTTTCCACTTGTATTTGCGAATATTTATAGCAATCAAACCGGGGAAAGTGCTGTAATCATCTGGCCATGGCTTGTCGCTGGATCTTCTATTCTTGCTATTATTCTTGCACCTTTTACGGGAAAGCTGGGAGATTTATTAGGAAAATGGAAAGTCTTTACCTGGTGTGTTTGCCTAGCTGGTATCTTAGGAATCTTTAGCCAGCTACTCACAAACTTTTCTTGGCTTCTTGTCGCACTCTTCTTTCTTCTTTTTAATACTGCTTTTGAACTTTCTCAAAGTCTGTATGATGCCTTTCTTCTCAACATCGAGAAAGAAAAGGACGGAATTACAAAGCTTTCATCTTTCGCATGGGGTTTTGGATATTTAGGAGGAGCATTATTTGCAATCATATATTTTATCATGGAGGGGCTTGGGTTGTCTCATACACTCATGCTCATTGTTTTTGGAATACTTTATCTTCTCTTATCATCACCTTCTATCTTCGGATTTAAACGAATAGAAAAAAGAGATTTAACATCCACGAATGTTATTGATTGGAAAAAGATATTCCACCCCACTATTCCCGTTCCTTGGTCACATCTTTTCGTTTATTGGATAATTGCTGATTGTGTAGCAGCACTCATTTACTTTGTTCCCCTTTACTTACAATCTGAGCTCTTGCTAAGTATGAACTTAGTCGGAGGAATAATTCTTGGCGCTCAACTTCTTGCCTTTCCTCTCACTATTCTCATGGGACGTCTCGCGATAAAAATAGGAAGAATAAAAACCATACAGGTATCACTATTCATTTGGATTGCCACCCTGCTCGGTCTCTTCTTCGCAACTTCGGTTACTCACGTTCTCATTATTGCACTACTTATGTCCTTTGTTATTGGGTCTACACAAGCCATTCTTCGTGCCCATTTTGCAAGTCGTATTCATGAAGAAAAATCAGGTGAAGGACTGGGATTTTATGCAGTTGCTCAAAAGTCTGCATCCGTCATTTCCCCCCTCCTTGTTGGACTCACAATTACTCTTACCGGAAACCTTAGGCCAGCCTTCCTCATTCTTACTCTCTTAGTAGTAATCGCTTTCTTTTTAGCGCCCCAATTGCATAAAAAAGCTTCCTGATCCTTCTTTTCTCTCAAAAACATAAGAGACGACCCGCCAGGTCGTCTCTAGAGTATGTGGAACTTTTTTTACTTTGAGGGTGCGTAATGCACGGCGCGACCAGTTCCCTGGTAACCTGTTGCACGAGGAGCAAATCCTCCTTGGCGAGATCCGCCACGTCCGCCAAAGGCGGATCCGCCTCTGGCGGAGGAAGTTCCTCTAAATCCTCCACGCTGTGGACGAGAAGAACCACCAGAGAATCCACCACTACGGCGAAGTTCAGGAGTTCCTGCGCGCTCAGGAATAACCTTCTTAATAAGACGCTCAATAAGCATCACGTCGCGTGCCTGTGCAGGCTCAAAAAACGTAATCGCCAAACCCTCACGTCCTGCACGACCCGTACGACCAATGCGATGTACGTAATCTTCTGGATTATCAGGAAGATCGTAGTTCACCACAAGCGTGATGCTCGAAACGTCAATACCACGTGCAGCAATATCCGTCGCAACAAGAACACGATGCTGACCACGCTTGAATCCATCAAGCGCACGCTGACGCTGGGACTGAGAACGATCAGAATGCATTTCTGCAGCAGAAACTCCTGCTTCATTTAAGTTACGGGCGATACGACTTGCACCATGTTTGGTGCGAGAAAATACGAGCGCTACACCCGCATGTTCGCGAAGAACCTGTTCAAGCATTGCCTGCTTGCTCGATTTATCGGTCACAATCAATTCTTGTACAATCTTGTCCACAGTCAAACCTGCAGTAGCAACTTCAATACGCACCGGCTGGTGCATGTACGTTGCAGCAATACGTGCAATTTCTGCAGGCATGGTAGCCGAGAACAAAAGGGTCTGACGAGATTTAGGAACCGTTTGCAAAATGCGTTCAATTTGAGGAGCGAATCCCATGTCGAGCATACGATCAGCTTCATCAAAAACAAGTACTTCTACTTTATCAAGCGTTACGGTTTTTTGTTGCAAGTGGTCGAGCAAACGACCTGGAGTAGCAATAATGATATGTGGATTGGTACGAAGTGCCTTTTCCTGTGGCCACATCGCAACGCCTCCAATAAGAAGAGTTGTGCGTGCACCAAATTTAGAAGCAACCTTACGCATCGTCTCTTCAACCTGCACCGCGAGTTCGCGGGTTGGGAGAAGAACAAGACCACGGCCCTTGGTTTTTGCCAAACGCTCGATCATCGGAATAGCAAACGCAAGCGTTTTACCAGTTCCGGTTTGTGCGATGCCAAGCACGTCAACACCGGTCAATGCAACAGGAATTGCCTGTGCCTGAATAGGAGTTGGGGTTACAAAACCCATGCCAGTAAGGTGAGTGAGAAGGGACGGATGCATGCCCAAAGTATCGAATGTAGTTTCAACAGACATAATAAAAAGACGCCTTATATAAATGATGGTCCGTTTCCTGCACCACCATATAAAAGCGTCGGGTCTGCTGGAACGGTAACTTGAGCTAGTCCCAAGAATGGCTACAGTATACATGGTTTACTTAAAAGAGGCAAGAAAATGCTCCCCAGTAGTTGCGTCGTAAAACATCTATGAAACAGCAACAATAGAATAGGTAACCGTACGCTCAGCGAGCCGAACATCGACATTCTCCCCTATTCTATGGCCCAAAAGCGCATTTCCTACCGGGGAATGGTGCGAGATTTGCCCAGAACCAGGTCGAACCTCACGTTCCCCCAAAATCTTCCACGTATACTCTTTATCGTCTAAACGAACAGTTACGAGGCTCCCCAACCGAATAACACCATCCTCTGAAACGTTCTCTGGAATAATTACCGCGCGAGCAATTGCCAATTCAAGCCGTGTCATGCGCGAAAGAATGCTCCGAAGCTGCTGCTTTGCGTATTGATATGCCGCATTTTCAGACAAATCCCCCATCGCTCCGGTACGCGCAACCTCATCTGCCGCGGGGATACGTTCTTTTTGTAAACGCGCCAAATCGCGCGTCATTTTATCAAAAGATGCTCGCGTAACATGCGGATCATCAACACGATTTTCATCCCGTTCTTTTTCTGCTTTTCGTGTAGGAAGACGCATAGGCTGTGTCCGTATTTTAGGAGAAAAGAGACGTAATGTGAAGTGAGTCTTTTAAAGGGGTGAGAGGAGTGATGATGCACAGCGTCTTATTGCGAATGGGTCCGGTACCCCGTTTGTTTTTTACTATTAAAGGCCTCTTCTAAAATCTATATGAAATTCTATATAGAATTTCATATAGATTTTGTCATACAAACTTTTTACAAAAAAGAGAGAGGCATCACCCCCCTCGCATACAAGCACATTGAGTGTAAAGTCGACTTTACATCTAAAGTTCAAAATCGTTAATGAATTTACAATTCGTATGTAAAATTGACTTTACATGCGAAAACCACCAAACACACAAGGGTATGACCCTCCCCTTCACCTCAGGAATCCCCTCTCCCATCACAACCCTAACCCGATTCACATCACATCATGACACGTCGTTCACGAACGACGTGCAAGAGACGCCATAAATGGCGTCTCTACAGTTACGGCAAATAACTCAAAGAAATCAAACCACCCACACAAAACCCAAGAACAGTACCCACCGTAAAAAGCGTGTAAGAAAAAATACGCTCTCCAATATGAAGACCCGGGAGAGTCTGAATAGAAGATTGACGAGAACGAACCGTTCTTTTCCGCGGCATTGAATGAGTATAACATTCATCTCTCTGTCATCCCGACGCCAGGAGGGATCTCCCCCCACGTCGACTGAAGAATTTTATCTCGTTGGCGGAACATTGTAGTACGTCAACAAAAAGTCAGCGATTTCTCCAAACAACGGTGCAGCAGTACTCTCTGCATAAATAA
>JBBTSN010000065.1:0-1906 GCA_038078775.1 Patescibacteria group bacterium
ATCATATCGACATTTGGTTTCGCGATCGATTCATCCATAAGGGCCTGCTTATCCACAAATATATTTACTACTTTTTGTTCGAAGCGCCGCCAGAATCAACCATTCGCCCGCCAAAACCGCAAGAACAGGGTGAAACAATCCGCGGAGTGGCATGGGTTCCCGCACAGGAACTACTTTCTCGTTCAAGTTATCGCGATATGGTTGGTATAATAAAGAAAGCATTACGTTTATGTGGATTACCCTTACAGAAGATGTCAGCTCCATCGGCCCCGCGGGCGCGACGGTGGAAGTTCCGGAAGGATACGCCGTAAACTTTTTGTTTCCTCAGCATTTGGCATTTGAAAATGCAGGCGGTGCGCCAAAAGAAGAGGTGGTTGTAAAGACTTCCAAAGAAGAACGGGCAGATGAATCGCTCGCGGCTGATCTTGATGGACTGGAGGTTATTGTTGGGGGAAAGGTAAAAAAGGGAAAATACGTAAAACCCGTTTCTTACAAAGATGTCCGCGCAGCATTAAAAGAAATGGGCCACACCGTGGGTTTTGACGTCATTAAAATGGCGCCTATCACCGAACCGGGAACGCACGAGGTTATTATTGAATTCCCCACAGGCTTTGAGGCAACGATCACCGTGATTGCGGAAATGTTGCCAGAGGAATAAAAAAATCGAGACCCTAGCGAATCTCGATTTTTTCTTTGAAGAAATTATGTCGCAGGCATGTGAATAAAACGCCGAACGGCAATGAGTTCTTGTTTGAGATCGTGATGCACATAGTCGACCTTCTTCTCAAGACTGCCAATCTTTGTTTCGAGGCCATCAATGCGATGGCAGAGATTGTCGACACGGCCACCAAGGTTATCAACGCGACCGCTGAGCCCATCCACGCGACCACCGAGGTCATCGACGCGATGATGCACTGCATCAATTGCGGGCAGGAGATTATCATGAATAACCTCCATGAAATCGGTTTGGATTTCTTTCCTCAGATTTTCTCGGTCTCCTTTCATCTCATTACGGAACGATGAAAAACGTGCGTCCATTTCATCACGAATATCGCGCACGATATCGGTGCGAGTTTGCGCGAGTACTAAGACAAGATCCTCTTTTGAGATGAGTTCTTTTTTTAGTTCCCGAGTGAGCTCTTTTCCGAATTCTTGTAAATCTTTTTTTGTAAGTGCCATAAAACAGGGAGTTTTGGAGGGCGAAAAGTCTGCTTCAGAAAACTATAACACACAAGGAAAAGTAAAGGCGTTTTTTGTTTCGCTGTCTCCTTTTTGCTACCATTCATCCAATCTATGGAAAAGTATCAGCCAGGTCAAGAAAACCCCACCTGCACCAACGCAGCCCTCATGCTCACCAAGGTCCATCTCTTAAAAACCACATTTGATACTTCTTTTCATAGGGCCATTGCCTCAGGGAGTGCAGAGGCTGTTCTTCAAGCACAGAAAGACAAAGCTGAACTCCTTTCAGAAATGGCACTTCTTCAAAACCATCTCGACTCCATTGCCTACGAACAAAGAAAGTCAGATACGGATTTCCTCACTCGCATAAAGCAGAAGCTTACAGAAGGAAGACTGCTCTCACACACCGATCTCTCATTCCTGTACGAAGTACCCAAACCCTTTGAGGGTTCAGGGGAAGACAAACAATCTCTTCTTGAGATCCGCAAAGAGCGTAATCTCCATGAGGACATGCTCATCATCTTCGAGTGCAATGAAAACCAGATTGCCCATGCAGTTGCAGAGATCACTGCATCAATCAAAGCCTACGTAGGTGAGCTTCAACCCAACATCTTCACCCTTCTGCCAGAGGGCATAGAATACGTCTACACCAGCTTTCCTGAAGGCAGGATTCGTCGTGAGCATTTCGGTGTTGGAGGAATGGCCGTTGCACAACTTAAGGCCGCAA
>JBBTSN010000066.1:0-2953 GCA_038078775.1 Patescibacteria group bacterium
ATTGTGATTGATCCGTAAGCCTATGCCTCCGATGTTGTCGGTACAGCAGTTTTTAACGTTAGTGAATGACACGCTCGGCATGATTCCGAGTGGTGCATTTGTGATTGAGGGAGAGGTTGCTGAATATAAAGTTGCGCAAGGAAAGTGGATTAATTTTTATTTGAAGGACGAAGAGGCTGATGTGCGCATGCCGTGTTTTGCCACGACGTTTAAAGGTTTGCCTACGCTTACCGATGGCATGCGCGTGCGTGTGACAGGCTTTGCTACCGTGTTTGCACGTTTTGGAAAGTTTTCACTGAATGTAGAAACTGCCGAACCTGTTGGTGAGGGCGCGCTTCAAAAGGCATATTTGGCTTTGAAGGCAAAATTAGAAAAAGAGGGGGTGTTTGATGGAGATCGCAAGCGAGATCTTCCGGTGTTTCCTCAGCGTATTGGTATTGTTACTTCTCGTGAAGCTGCGGCGTTTGGAGATTTTCTTCGGGTGATTAAAGACCGCATGGGTGGTCTTACGCTCGTGCATGCGGATGTGCATGTGCAGGGCCAATATGCCGTTGATGAAATTGTTGCGGCATTTAAGAATTTTAATGCGCTTCCAAAAGATGAGCGACCCGAGGTGCTTGTGCTTACGCGTGGGGGAGGAAGCTTTGAAGAGCTTCATGCGTTTAATGACGAGCGTGTTGTTCGTGCGGTTTTTTCTTCGCGTATTCCGGTTATGGTGGGCGTTGGGCATGAGCGCGATGAAACGTTATGTGACTTTGTTGCGGATGTGCGCGCATCGACGCCGTCAAATGCCGCTGAGCGCATTGTTCCGCGTCGAGAAGATTTGTTGCAGGATGTTGAGCATATGGTTGCGAGAATGGATACACGTCTTTCTCGTATGCTCGTACAATGTAAGTCTCAAGTTGAGCGGAGTATTTTAGTGTTTGATCATGCGTTTTCGGGGTTACGAGAAAAGCTTACGGTACTTTCCGAGCAGCTTCATCGATCGATGCTTTCTTGTGCTGAGCGTATTTCTGCAAAACTTGTTTCCCACGTTCGTTTTCTTGAGGGAGTGAGCCCGACTGCCGTGCTTGCGCGAGGCTATGCGATTGTGCGAGGTGATACGGGTGCGATTGTGCGTTCTGCGGCTGCGGTTGCGCAAGGGGATATTCTTTCGGTACAATTTGCGACAGGTTCGGTTTCGGCCGAGGTGGTACAAGATTCATCATCAATCGGTCAAAAACGTCTTTGGTAATGTATGGCAACAAAAAAACAGGCACCTTTTACGGAACAATTCGCAGAACTTGAAGAAATTACTCGTTGGTTTGAACGAGGTGATGTTGATTTGGATGAAGGATTGAAAAAATATGAGCGTGGGCTGGTGCTTGCCGCACTTTGTAAAGATCGATTGCGGGAAATCGAAAATACGGTCATTTCTCTCAAAAAGCAGTACGAAGCGGATAATTCCGAAGAATCTGGTACACTCTTATAAAATCATTATGGGGTGGAAGATGTTCCGCCCCTACCACGTCGTTCGCGAACGACGTGGCCTACGCACTATGAAACTTATTCTTCGTTGGTTCATTAATGCGGTTGCCTTGCTCGCAGCAACGCAGATTGTTGTAGGATTTCATGTTGATACGTTTTATGCAGCACTTATTGCTGCGTTGGTTCTCGGGCTTCTCAATGCACTTATCCGTCCGCTTCTCATTCTTCTTACGTTGCCGCTTACGATTGTTACCCTTGGGCTTTTTACCTTTGTTATCAATGCGCTTCTCGTGTGGTTTATGAGTTCGTTTGTGAAGGGTGTTGAGGTAGCGGGTTTTTGGCCTGCACTCATGGTTGCGCTTATTTTGTGGGCGGTTGGTACGCTTACCGGTGCTGTACTTCATTCTGCTGATGAAAAATCTCCTCGATGATTCGAGGAGATTTTTTTGTGAAGTGTGAGAGATAGCAGACGGCAGAAGACAGACGGCAGATAAGAGATGAGAGATAGGTTACAGAAGACAGCATCTCTTATCTGTTGTCTTTTATCCTTAATAATTTCACCGCTTATGTCTCTGCACATTATCTCGGTTGGTGGTTCGCTCATCGTTCCGCAAGAGAAGCCAAATGCAGCGTTTCTTGCCTCGCTTCGTGATTTGCTTACCGGTTTTGTACAAAGGGGCGATCGATTTGTGTTGGTAACTGGGGGAGGAAAGACTGCTCGTGTGTATATTGATGCTGCAAAGGGTGTTACTGATCTTGTAAATGATGATTTAGACTGGCTCGGTATTCATGCAACGCGTTTGAATGGACATTTACTTCGTACGATTTTTCGCGATGTTGCGCATCCGATTGTTATTAAACATCCGCTTGCAACGCCGCTTGTTGAGAATTGGAAAGGGAGTGTTTTGGTGGCTGCGGGGTGGAAGCCGGGAAGAAGCACCGATTATGTGGCATGCCGGATTGCAAAACGGTTGGGGGAAAAGACGGTTATTAACCTTTCTAATATTGCGAAGGTGTATACCGGAGACCCGAAGAAGGATCCTTCTGCGAAGCCGCGTGATGAGATGGGATGGAAAGAATATCGAAAAATGGTGGGGAATACTTGGAGCCCAGGACTTTCAGCTCCTTTTGATCCGGTTGCTTCTCGATTTTGTGAAAAGCATGGAATGCGTGCGGTTGTGATGAGCGGCATGCGGATGGAGCCACTTCTTGAATATTTGATAGGAAAAACAGTTGACGGGACTATTTTGCAATAAAAAAACGCCCCATTTTGTGGGGGTTTCCAAAAATTGACGACCCTTTCATTATACCATATTTTTGGCTTTTTGTCAATATATTTTGCTGATATTAGCCTCTTTTCTTTCTTTTTTGACGGTCTTTTTTATAGGCGGAGGTTATTTGACGGAAATCGTGCTTTTCTTTATAGTATTGGCACCATCGAAGTTCGCAGACGCCGGGATGTGCAGAGAAATCGCACGTAATTCCC
>JBBTSN010000067.1:0-1226 GCA_038078775.1 Patescibacteria group bacterium
CTTTAGAGACGTTTGAGGCGATTTGAACACCGCCGAGTCTGGAAAAGAAAGCTCTTTGCGGAGTGAGTAGAATTCCACGGGTTACGCCCGTTATTGCGTGAAAAGAGTATAAAGTAAGGTGGCACCGCGAAGAACTTCGCCCTTACAAGATTATGACGCTTTGTGCGTTGTGGTTTTGTAAGGGTGAATTTTATTTTCAATTGATTCCTTCAAAAATCTCTTTTTACTTGCTCCTTCGCCGCGTCCGTGTGCTCCTCCTATCGTCGGAGCGACGGACCGGCTTCGTTGCAAATAAAAAAGAGATTTTCTACGGAATTTTCTCTTCATATGCAAACAACCATTCAATACCTTAAGGACTTTGTTGGGCAAGAAGTGACGCTCAAAGGCTGGGCGTATAACTTTCGCTCGAGTGGGAAGATTTATTTTCTTCAACTTCGTGATGGTTCTGGCTTTGTACAGATTGTGTTTAGCGCGGCAGAACTTGCTCCTGATATGTGGGAAGCGCTGAAGTCGGTGACGCTGGAATCTTCGGTTGAGGTGAAAGGAATTGTGAAGGCTGAGCCACGTGCGCAGGGAGGCTTTGAAATCCAAGGAACGGCTTTTGCGGCGATTCACATTAACAAAGAAGAGTATCCGATTGGAAAGAAGGAGCACGGTCCAGAATTCTTGTTTGATAACCGAGATTTGTATTTGCGTTCGCAAACGCCTTGGGCGGTGCTTCGTATTCGTGATCGCGTGTTTTTCTCGATCGAGCAGTTCTTTCACGAAGAGAACTTTATTCGTTTTGATACGCCGGTTCTTCAACCAACAAGCTGTGAAGATACGACGCAGTTGTTTACGGTTGATTACTACGGAACGCCGATGTATCTATCGCAATCCGGTCAGTTGTATAGTGAGGCGGGTATTATGGGATTTGGAAAGGTGTACGATTTTGGTCCAGTATTCCGTGCTGAGAAGAGTAAAACGCGCCACCATTTGAGTGAGCTTTGGATGATGGATGCAGAGATGGCGTTTTATGATCAAGACATGAACATGGATGTGCAGGAGAAAATGGTGAAGCGCATTGTTGCGGATGTGTTGCGCGATTGTGGTCCTGAGCTCAAGATTTTGGAGCGTGATACGACGATTTTGCAGAAGCTTGTTGATACGCCGTTTATTTGTAAGACGCATGCTGAAGTGAAAGCTGAGCTTGCGGCTGATGGACTTACCGTTGACGCGCTTGATGA
>JBBTSN010000068.1:0-3373 GCA_038078775.1 Patescibacteria group bacterium
AGCAATTTCATAAGCCTAAGGATCTGGCAATCTCTTTAATGCTAGAGGCGGCTGAGGTTGCGGAGTTATTTCAGTGGAAAGATCAAGCAGAGATTGAGGAGCTACTAGTAAACAAAAAAGAAGAACTTGGCGATGAATTGTGCGATGTCCTTTACTGGCTCTTACTTATGAGCCACAGCTTTGGGGTCAACCTTGAAGAGTCGTGGGAACGCAAAATGGCAAAGAACGAAGCCAAGTATCCGATCGATAAGTCTAAGGGAAATCATAAGAAGTATACAGAGATCTAGTTGTTATGTTTTTGTATAAAAATTCCATTAGAGGATTTCGTGAAGACGTTGACACAAACATGATCGCGGCGCTAATCGAATTGGCATTTGAGCGTGAACTTGGTCGAGGTGTGTCACCCATGGAAAAGCGTTCTTGGACCAACTCACTTTCCTTTATGGAAAGAATTGTGCGTCGATCTGAAGTTGATGATTCCTGCGGCGTGCTGATTGAGTACGTGATTCCCGCGACTTCTAATCGCATCGACTTTTTTATTTCAGGTCATGATGATAGAGGAAATAAAAATTTTGTCATTGTTGAGTTGAAACAATGGGAAACCGCTGAAGCTACCGAGATGGACGGTGTTGTTACCACATTTCTTGGTGGCGGTGTTCGAGAAACAACACATCCTTCGTATCAAGCTAACTCCTACAAACTTTATCTGCAGGACTACAACGAGAATATTGATTCTAAAAATTTAACTCCGTTTTCGTGCGCCTACCTGCACAATTTTCAAGAGCGCACGCCTGAGCCGCTAACTTCAGATGTCTATCAGGTTCTCGTTAAAGACACCCCAATTTATTTTAAGGATGACTATCAAAAACTTGAGGACTTTCTAAAAAAGTATGTGGGAAAAGGCGATGGCGAACAGATTTTGTATGAAGTGGAACAGGGTCGAATTCGACCAAGTAAAAAGCTTATCGATCACGTCGTTGGTATGTTTGCTGGCAACCAAGAGTTTGTGCTCCTTGATGAGCAAAAAGTTGCTTACGAAACGGCGAAGTATTACGCAGTCAAGACAAAAGAGAAAACAGTGGTCATCATCAAGGGCGGGCCGGGAACAGGTAAGTCTGTTATCTCGGTCAATCTTCTTGGTGGACTATTAAGAAGTGAACTCAATACCATTTTTGTTGCTCCGAACGCCTCCTTTCGAGATGTCATTGTTCATAAGTTGGCTGATAAGCACACGAAAGTCCGCCTTAAAAACTTATTTAAGGGTTCCGCCGGTTTTGTCGATGCAAAACCAAATACCTTTGACGCTGTTATTGTCGACGAGGCCCATCGTCTTAAAGATCGGCGCGCGTACCAATACCAAGGAGAAAATCAAGTTGAAGATATCGTGAAGGCGGCGAAGACGAGCATTTTCTTCGTCGATGACGATCAAGCAATCCGTCCAGAAGATATTGGAACCGTGAAGGAAATAAAACGAGTTGCAGAATCGAATGGAGCGAAGGTTTACGAAATAAATCTTGTGGCTCAGTTCCGTTGCGCAGGAGCAGAGGGTTATGTGAACTGGTTAAGCAATACCTTGCATCTTAAACAGACAGCAAACTACGACGGGTGGGACAAGGAGGCTTTTGATTTTAAGATCTTTGACGATCCTAATAGTCTAAGAGAAGCTATTAATGAAAAGTTCAAGGCCGGGAAGACAGCCCGCATCCTAGCTGGTTATGCCTGGCGATGGACGGCTGCAGGGGAAGGAAATGCAGATGGAGGAGTATCAGACGTCGAAATAGCCGAATATGATTTCCGCATGCCTTGGAATTCGAGAAAGGTTGGAACGACATGGGCAATTAATCCTCGCGGAATTGACCAAGTGGGATGTATCCATACATCTCAAGGATTGGAATTTGATTATGTTGGGGTCATCGTAGGGACCGACCTGAAGTTTGATTCACAAAAGTTGGATTATTACACTGATTGGAAAGACTATAAAGATGCCAGTGGTAAGAAGTCTCTGAAGAATGATCCTGAGAAGCTAAACCAATTTGTTCGGAATATCTACAAAATTTTGATGACGCGAGGTATGAAAGGGTGTTATGTTTATTTTGTAGATAAGGAGGCGGAAAAGTTCTTTCGGAGTCGACTAGAGGGCGTCAAAAGTGTTAACGTGAAGTAAAAGTTTGTAAGATAGGTTGCATGAAACTCAGCATCCAAAAAGACATATTCGATCTCTGGCCCGAGGCGGGGTTGGGGTTGGTGTTTGCCGAGAACGTGAATAATAAAGCCGAGATGAGTGGGTTTGCGAGTGAGCAAAAGACGATCGAGGATCAGATCAAGCTAACGTTTCCGAACACAGAAGCGGTTGGACAACATCCGAATATTCAAGCTTGGCGCAGGGCGTATCGAGCGTTTGGATGTGATCCGCACGACTATCGATGCTCGAGCGAAGCGCTCACGAGGCAGGTGCTCAAAGGCAACCAGATTTGGGGAATCAATCCGCTGGTTGATTGTTACAATTATATTTCGCTCAAATACATCGTGCCAGTTGGCGGGGAAGATGCGGACAAGGTGGTCGGTGAAGTGAAACTGCGACGTGCAACAGGGCAGGAAAAGTTCGTGCGCCTTGGTGGCACGGAGAATGAACCGCCTGAGCCGGGCGAGGTTATTTATGCCGATGGCGCTGAAGTCCTCTGCCGCCGTTGGAACTGGCGCGAGGCAGATCGGACCAAACTTACTCCCGAAACCACGCGAGCTATCTTGGTCATTGAAACGATCCCACCAATAACGCATGAGATGCTTGAGACCGCCACGGCAGAACTCGCTGCGCTTGTTGAGAAGTGGTGCGGTGCCAAAACACGAACAGCAATCTTGGGCCGCGACCATCCTGAGATTGACTTTCATTCAGCGCACTTATCCACTTGACAGATTTGAAAATTTCAAGTAATTTGAATACATAGAGAAATGGCACTGGTCCTCGCATGCGAGGCGCCGGTGCCTTTTCAAAATCTATGGAACGAATCCCAAAACGCGACTTTCTTTTTATCGACGAAACCGGCGATCCAGGAAATGACTTTTCAAACGGGGGTTCAAATTACTTTGCCCTCGGCTGTTTTCATGTAACAGATTTATCACTCGAACAATTGCACAGACATTTATTTGCTATGGGTTACTTTTCTGGCCGATTTGCGGATGCGATTGTTCACATAGTAAAAGAATATGTCTTTGGATCAAGAGAAAGTGTCGACGGGAGATTGCTAAAGTGTATGCAGGTAACAGATGTTAGCGATCCCAAGAGTCCTCAACCACTTGCATTCGCCATGTGAGCTTTTTAAAATTCAGAATTGTTTACCGCTATCGTCGACGTCGAAGGAAGTCTTCAGCGACA
>JBBTSN010000069.1:0-1274 GCA_038078775.1 Patescibacteria group bacterium
AGACCAGGTGACCTTGGCCTTCATTCTTGAAGCGCTGTCGTATAAAGAAGGTTGCACCAGCCGGCAGATCGATCTCCCCGGGAAGCCGCTTTCGGATTTTATTATTGCGGCGGTAAACGCATCGCGGTTTTTTGAACGCACCGCCGCGACGGTCATTGACCACCCCGAAGCGATGAATAGCTTCGAGGAATTCATTCACGCCCTGCAAATCATCCCGCGCTACAGTTCAGGAAAGTTTTTAACCCTCGGGTTGCTCGAAGCAATGTTCCCTGCTGTCCAGGCGCGGCTCACTGTTCAGCCCGGGCAAGATATTATCGATCACCTAACAGACGTTGTTAAAAAAAAATAATGCTGAAGCGGTGAGTTCACTTCTTGCCGCCCGCCAAATTGCTTGGCGGACTTCCAACAAACCATCGAAACGCGATTTCGATCCGAGTCCCTACTTGGGTTTACCGACCGTAGAGGCTTTCTATAAAAAACTGATGCAGGACTTTCCCCCTGACGATTCTAACTATCAGTGGGCCGAGCACGCCCTGAATGGTCATTACATCACCCGCATTTTTTACAAGCACATGCCCAAAGATGTGAACGGCATTTTAACAGCCATCCCCGAAATCTACGACGTTGTTCGTGAACACTATCCAAATATGAAAGTCGGGATCATTGCTGACCATTGCGCCGCAGCTATTTTTCTTCGGCTATCTCACTCTTGATGCGCTCGGCAAGTACCGCGAGTTCAGACATTGGCTTTGCAAGACGAAAAGGAATATTTTCGTACGTAGAAAATAAATGACGTATTCCCCCTTTGCTTGGGAGGACGTGGATATGCAAATGCGGCTGGGTTTTGAGATTGCCGGTATTCATAAACACGATCGGCGTCGGTTCGTACACTTTAGGCAACGCGGTCTCGATAAGGCCGACAAGATCAAAAAGCGCTTTGGATTCAGGTGCGGTGAGATCAGAAACGTGCTCTACATGGCGTCGAGGAAAAATGAGCACATGGCCGCCGTTCAATGGTTCGGCACAGATAATCGCGCGGGCAAGTTCATTTTCTTTTACCACACGCTCTGGCTCGACTTCAAAACAAAATGGGCAAGCCATAATTACTCTTCAACCACTTTGATATCAGCCCCGAGCGACTGTAACTTTTCTTCAAGTTTCTCGTAACCGCGGGCCAGGTGCTCCACTCCCGTGAGAGTTGATGTTCCCTCGGCGATAAGCGCGGCCACGACCAGGGCGAGACCAGCACGAATATCTGGCACTTCAAGATCTTT
>JBBTSN010000070.1:0-4951 GCA_038078775.1 Patescibacteria group bacterium
ATTAAAAATACCGATGCGCAGTGCAGCGATCGGTATCTTTTTTGGCCTTTTGTGTGGCGCGGGTCTTGTGACTCTTGCGGCAACGGGTATTATTCACTCGCCACTCTTTACGGGATAAAGTAGTGCATGAGGACGAGAACGAATGCAGCTTGGCCCATGATTGCGTAGGAAAGTTTGGTGTCTCCGTAACGGCGAGAAAGGCAATCGTGGAAGAAAAAATGTACTTTATAAAATCCTCGGAAGATTTTGTTTTTTGGAAAAAGTTCTTTGAGTCCAACGAGAAGATCTGGGAGAATGCTTCCGATAACTGCCGCGGAAAATGCGAGGCTGGTTGTGACATCTTGCGGTCTTCCGGAAACAACGCTCATGAGAAAAATGATTGCAATTGCGGCATCAACGGTAATATACGCTTTTCCGAGACGTTTCTTTTTTCCTTTTTTGTACTCATCGAGGAAATTGTTGTCTCCGTGGGGAATCATGTCCACAAGGAAATGCGATCCAAGTCCAAGAGAAAAACCCAAGAATGGATTTCCTACTAAAGAACCGAGTGCCGCCCCAATTGCTGCGTGTGTGGTGAGGGTCATAATGACTGTGAACAGTATAGCACGCAAAAGACCAATGATACAGGTAAACGGTGCGTATTTTTGTGTTTTTGGTTGTCATAAAAAGTGAGGAATGGTATAGTATTGCCACCTTCAACGCAGGGTGGAGCAGCCAGGCAGCTCGCCGGGCTCATAACCCGGAGGTCACAGGTTCAAATCCTGTCCCTGCAACCACAAAAACCTCTCTTTTCGAGAGGTTTTTGTATTGCTAAATCTTCCCATTTCTTCTATTGTGGATACATATGAACGATAAAAAGCTTTACCGAAGTTCGACTGATAAAATGCTTACGGGTGTTTGTGGAGGAATTGGTGAATATTTTGAAATGGATTCAACGGTTATTCGTTTGGTTTGGGCGCTTGTTGTGGTGTTTACGGGATTTGTTCCGGGTCTTGTGGTTTATATCCTCGCGGCGGTGGTTATGCCTATGAATCCTGGGGCTGTTTCTGCAAGTACTTCCATTCCTGTTCCTCCTGTTGCTCCGGTAGAGCCACCGAGCGCGGTTTAATTTTTGAATTCTGCTCTATTGCTACTATATAAAATCACTTCCCGAAAGGAAGTGATTTTATGGTGGCTGGGGCGGGATTCGAACCCGCGACCTAAGGCTTATGAGTCCTTCGCTCTAACCAACTGAGCTACCCGGCCATATGGGATTTGCTACCCAAGTTCGTCCATTTGCGGCGTCGTTTTCTGCGTTTGGCCTCGCCGTACCGATTTGGTACGCCTCAGCCAAGCCTCGAAAACTCCTTGCAACTGAACGAGCTTAGTAGCAAATCATCTCGATCTTGTTTCGACTTGTCGAGCTAAATCTTGTTCGTATCGTGAAGTGTATTTGCAAAATGAATTTATTTCGAGGCAGTTTGTTTCCGAAGAGCGAGGATTGCCGATGACGTACCTAGATGTACGTTGAGGCAACCGGAGCGATGAGGAGACAAAATGACCGAAATAAAGAAGTCTCAATGGTACCTTGGGAGGGACTCGAACCCTCAATCCATCGCTGGAAACGGATTTTGAGTCCGTCGCGTATACCATTCCGCCACCAAGGCACGTCGTTCGCGAACGACGTGCCAGGGCACGTCGATCATGATTGATGAGCCAGGGCTATACTCGCCAAGACACATCATTCGTGACCTTCGGAACGCAGGGGAGAATAGCATGGAGTGAGCCTTTTCTGCAAGAGGATTTTGTGTGGACGGAAGGCCTGTTTTCCTTTTGGTTGCGTGGTACCATACGCTCATCTATGGCCCAGGTTGTCTCGGTGGTAAATCAAAAAGGAGGAGTGGGAAAGACCACTACTTCCATGAATTTGGCTGCCTTTCTTTCTCATTTTGGTAAACGTGTGCTTTTAGTTGATCTTGATCCGCAGGGGAATGCGACGAGTGGTTTTGGCCATTCTCCGGCTGATGTTGTTGGAACGTATGAACTTCTTGCGGGCATGCAGAAGGCGCAGGATATACTTATGGATACGCCGCATGAGGGATTGAAGCTTATTGCGGCAAATCCAAATTTGGCGGGTTCTCAAATTGAGCTGGTAAATGAATTTAATCGTGAAAGAAAGTTGAAAGTTGCACTTGAGCCGATTCTTGACCAGTTTGATTACATTATTATTGATAATCCGCCTTCGCTTGGTCTTTTAACGATTAACGGTCTTGTGGCGAGTGATAGTGTTTTGGTTCCTGTGCAGGCTGAGTATTATGCCCTTGAGGGTCTTGGTCAGCTGTTGCAGACGATTCGGTTGGTACGTGAGCATTTAAATGCTGATCTTGATATTCGTGGTGCGGTCATTACGATGTTTAATCCGGTTGCTACGCTTTCTCGTCAGGTACTTGAAGAAATGTATCGTCATTTTCCCGGAAAGATTTATCGATCGGTTATTCCGCGCAGTGTGCGATTGGCTGAGGCACCAAGTTTTGGAAAAACTATTTTGCATTACGATCCGTATTCAAAAGCTGCAAAAGCGTACGAACGTTTGGCGCGAGAATTTTTAGAAAAAGAAGAAAAAGAGGAACAAAAAGAGGGTGAAGAGATTGTGGCATAATGTGCACTATCTATGCAGAGTGATAACAAACCAAAAATCGGTCTTGGTCGTGGCTTAGGGGCGCTTATCGGTCCTGCTGCAGGTCATTCCGCAGTATTCCGTCCTGTGCCGCAGGCGATTGTTGAGCCTGAACCGGTGATTCGTCCTTCGGTTTTTACCGAACCTTCTAATGAGGAAGCAGTAGGCGCTGTTCATGAACTTGATCCACAAAAGATTCGCGTGAATGCTGAGCAGCCTCGCACGGTGTTTGCTGATGATACGCTTGATGAGCTTGCGGAAAGTATTCGTGAACACGGTATTTTGCAGCCGCTTGTGGTTACCGAAACGGCCCCTGGCGAATATGAGCTCATTGCTGGTGAACGTCGCTTGCGTGCGGCGAGGCGTTTGGGTCTTGCGAAAGTTCCGGTTACGGTTCGGCCTTTTGCCGCGCTTAAAGACAAGCTTGTTTTAGCGCTTATTGAGAATATACAGCGCCAAGATTTGAATGCGGTTGAAGAGGGAAGGGCCTACCGTCGTTTATCCGAAGAATATAGTTTGTCTCATGAAGATATTTCGCATCGCGTAGGAAAAAGCCGTTCGGCGGTAACCAATGCCATGCGTTTGCTCGATTTAGAGCCTGATATGCTTTCTGCTCTTGAAGAGGGAAGAATTACCAAGAGCCATGCGCGAACGCTGCTCGCTGAACCGGTTCCCACCCTCCGTAGAGTGCTTTTTACAAAAATGCTTGGAGGCGGAGTTACGGTGCGTGAAGCTGAGGCACGAGCGGGAACGAAAAGTCGCTCTGCGGCGATGCACGGCATGAAAGATGCGAATGTAGTGGCTCTTGAGGGAGCGCTTCGGGAAAAGCTTGGAACAAAAGTTGCGCTTGAACATCGAGGGGGACCGGGAAAGATTACGATCAGCTATTATTCGAAAGAGGATTTGCGCAGAATTGTAGAGATTATTTCTGGAGAAATTGCGTCTGGGTCTGAGGAATAGTGACAAAAAGATAAACACCGCCTTTTTAGACGGTGTTTGTTTTTCCCACGGCTCGTTTAACAAATGATGACCAGAGACTTTTGCGGGTGCCTTTGAGGGCATCTTTTATTTTTTGTTTTGCGTGGCGTGTTTTTACAAATTCGAGCCATTCTTCGTTGGGGAATTTTCTGTTTTTATCGATAATGATTTCGCAGAGATCTCCTGAGCGAAGTGCAGCACTGAGCGGACGAAGTTCGTTGTTTACTCGTGCCTGTGTGGTTTTGTTGCCCAGTTCTGTATGAATGGCGTAGGCAAGATCAATTGGCGTTGAATCTTCTGGGAGATCAATGACATCACCACGGGGGGTGAACACGAAGATACGATCGCGGAACATGTCGAGCTTAAAATCGTTCAATTCTTTCATGAAGTCAGCTGTACTAAGCTCTTTTTGGATTGCGGCGAGTTCTTCCATCCAGTGCACGTGGCGGTCGTCGGAGGTTTTTCCTTCTTTGTATTTCCAGTGCGCTGCAATACCGTATTCGTTTTCTTCGTGCATTTGAAGTGTACGAATTTGGAATTCCAGAATAGAACCCGAGTCATCAAAAACTGTGGTGTGCAGAGATTGATAACCGTTGGGCTTTGGCTGTGCGATGTAATCCTTAATTCTTCCGGGGAGAGGGGTGAAGAGCCCGTGAAGAACGCCAAGCGCGGCGTAGCAGGAAGGGATATCTGGGGCAACGATGCGAAGGGCAACAATGTCATATACCTTACTCATGTCACCTTTGTAGCGATCGAGTTTGCGCTTGAGGCTGTAGCAGTGTTTTACACGTCCGTGGACTTCGATGTGAGGAACTGCGTGTTTTTTAAGTTCACTTTCTACATCTTTGAGGGCCTTATCCATGGATGGACCGAACTTTTTTACCCGTTCTTCAAGAAGATGTTGAGTCCAGCTGTAGCTTTTTGGATCGAGGTACTTGAAGGCATAGTCTTCGAATTGACCACGGTATTCACCCATTCCGAGACGGTTCGCGATAGGTGCGTAGATTTCGAGGACCTCTTGGGCGATACGTTTTCGTTTTTGCTCGGGGAGTGCGTAGAGCGTTTCGAGATTGTGGAGGCGGTCGGCAAACTTAATAAAGATGACGCGTACGTCTTCGGCCATTGCAACGAACATTTTTCGGAGATTTTCTGCGTAGCGTTCTTCTCCACGATATTTAACCTTTCCCAGCTTGGTGATTCCAGCCACCATGTGTTCGATATCATCGCCAAATTCTTTTTGAATGTCTTCAAGCGTTTTCTCGGTGTCTTCTGGAACATCGTGCATGATTCCGGCGGCAATAACGTTACTTGGAAGTT
>JBBTSN010000071.1:0-5248 GCA_038078775.1 Patescibacteria group bacterium
CCACTGAAGAAGAAATTTACTTGGGAGAGAAATATAAACTTCAGGTGTTCATTCAGAATTATCCCGCGGCAGTGAAAGCGTTTTACATGAAGCGTTTTACCGATGACGCGGGAGTACTTCGTGCGCGTTGTGCTGATTTGATTGCTCCGGAAGAGGGAAGAGAGATTGTTGGCGGAAGTCAGCGTAATGAAAGTTATGATGAGTTGCGAAAAGAGATTGTTGATCGTGGATACCCGCTTGAAGAATACGATTGGTACTTGAACACAAGAAAGTTTGGCTCGGTTCCGCATAGTGGATTCGGTATTGGACTTGAGCGTACGGTTCGTTGGATTACGGGTGTTCACCATATTCGTGAAACGATTCCGTTTGCTCGTATGTTGAATAGGAATAGGCCGTAAGTTTGTAAGACTCTGACGAAAGGAAGAGTCTACGAGATACTTTATTTTACAAATCCATTCGCTAGACTCCTCCTATCGTCGGAGTCATACATATATGAAAAATCGAACACTTGTTAAACAGTTGCCTGAACACTTGGGACAGGAGGTGATACTTGCGGGATGGCTTTCAAATCTCCGCGATATGAAAAATTTTGGTTTCGCTATTTTGCGTGACCGAACGGGTTTGGCGCAGGTTGTACTTGAAGCTGTACATTTGGAGCAGCTAAAAGGTTTGCAACTTGAAACGGTGATTAAAGTTACGGGACTCGTGAAGGAAAAGAAGTCGAAAGATCCAAATGCAAAAGAAGTTGAGGTGCAGTGTTTGACGCTTGAGATTCTTTCTCCGGTTACTGAACCTGTTCCTGTAGAGATTGCGAAGCCAGATATTGACGTTAATCTTGATACGCTTCTTGATAATCGTGTGGTAACACTTCGTCATCCGAAACAGCGTGCGATTTTCCGCGTACAGGCTGCGCTCGTGCATGGATACCGTGCGTATATGGAGCGTCAAGGGTTTACGGAGATCTTCTTTCCGGTTCTTGCAGGAGCTTCGAGTGAAGGTGGGTCTGAATTTTTTAAGGTTGACTACTATGGACGTGAAGCGACGTTGACGCAATCAGCACAGTTGTATAAACAGATAACAATGGGTGTTTATGAGGGTGTGTACGGTTTGTCGTATTCTTTTCGTGCAGAAAAGTTTGCAACCTCTCGTCATCTTACTGAGTTTAACCAGTTTGAGTTTGAGATGGGTTTTGTAGAGGATATGGAGGAACTTATGGAAATTGAGGAGGCGGTTATTCGCGAGATGCTTGCTACTGTTGAGCGTGACTGCGCTCCTGAGCTTCAGCTGCTCAATGTAACTTTACCTCCTCTTGGTACTCATTTCCCGCGTATTACGCTCAAGGAGGCGCTTCAGGCTTATAAGGACGAAGCAGGTATTGATGAGATACATGAGCCTGATCTTTCCCCAGCTGCAGAGCGTTGGCTCTCTACGGTTTGGGCTCCCAAGCATCACCAGTGCGGATTTGTGTTCGTGACTGACTGGTCGCCTGCGAAGAGACCGTTTTATGCAAAGGTTGACCCCAATAATCCTGAAAATACGCTTACGTTTGATGTGATTGGTTTTGGAAGTGAGATTACGTCGGGAGGTATGCGTATTAACCGATATGACGAGCAGGTTGCTCGTTTGAAAGAGAAGGGGATGAATCCGGATGACTTTACGGATTACCTCATGATGCACAAATACGGTATTCCTCCAGAAGGTGGATTTGCGATCGGACTTCAGCGTCTTACGCAGAATATTCTTGGTCTTTCAAATGTGAAAGAGGCGACTATCTTCCCTCGCGATGTGCAGAGACTGAGACCGTAAGTTTTTCGTATGAATACTGTTGAAGAAGTTAAAAAGCTTGCATTACCTGCTGGTTCGTATATTGTTGTTGGCGGTGGATGTCTTGCGGTGCGTGGTCTTCGGGAAACAAAAGACGTAGACATTGTGGTGACTCCTACAGTTTTTGAGATGCTTATCTCTCAAGGCTGGTCGCTCGATTCCGTGTACGAGCAAAAGTGGCATCGGCGACGATTGAAATGCGGAGATATTGAAATATATCCGGACATATTTTTAGAGAAAACGAACACCTTCGTAGATATTGACGATCTTATTCAGCGTGCAGATGTCATTGACGGTATTCCTTTGCTTCCCCTTAAAAGTCTTTGTATGTTTAAATCTGATACGGGTCGAGAAAAGGATATCCAAGATATCGCACTTATTGATGCGTTTTTGAGGAGAAATTGATGTACCTTTTTTCTTTATCCACACGAGTTTGACGACAGGATTTTTGATGTGTTAAGGTAGATATATCAAGCGTGGTAAAAACCTTGGTGTCACAAAAGGACTCCCCTTATACCTTTTTGGTATTCGTGGGAGTCTTTTTGTTGTCATCCCGGATTCTTGGGCCTATGGTGGTAAAGGTAACCACGCTTGAGTTGACGCCAAGGGTTGCGAGTTCGATTCTCGCTAGGTCCACCAATTCCAAGATCCGGGACCAGTAGAGCCCACCTCCTCAAAAGGGTGGGTTTTTGCTTTTTATGTTACTATTTTCTCATTGAGATTTTATGCCGTTTTCGGTTGAACAAGAGCATTATTCTGGTCCATTGGCATTGCTTTTGGAATTGATTGATGAGCGGAAGCTTGAGATTACTCAGGTGAATTTGGCGCAGGTTGCGGATACGTTTTTGGCGCATATTGAGCAGGCGGATGTTCCGGAGGATGAAATGGCGGATTTTTTGGTGGTGGCCGCACGTTTGATTTATTTGAAGAGTAAGGAGCTTTTACCGTATTTGCAGTTTAAAGATGAGGAAGAGGCTGCTGATCGGTTAGAGGATAGGTTGCGGGCGTATAAGGAGTTTGTGGAAGCTGCGAAGCGCTTGGAGGGGGAGTGGGGAGTGCGAACCTTGCACGTGCGTCCTTTTGTGCGCGCAAAGCGTGAGGAAGCTTTTCGGCCTTCTGAAAATGTTTCGGTTGAGCGATTGCATGAGGCATTTCAGGGAGTTTTGAAGCGCTTGGCGCCGTTCTTTGCACTTCGTGAGCAGAAGATGACGCGAACGGTGTCTGTTGAAGAGCGCGTGAGGGCGCTTCGTGATGCGCTTGAGGTTCGTACCAAGATTCAGTTTCAAGAAATTGCAGGTGGGGCAACTGAGCGGGCAGATGTTGTGGTGAGTTTTTTGGCGTTGTTGGAGATGTTGCGACGATATGAAGTAACGATTGTGCAAGAAGGATCATTCGGGGGTATCCTTGTTGAGAAGATATGAAGTAGGGAAGTTGGGATAAAAGATAAGAGACGGCAGATGAAAGATGGGGGATGGGGTGGCGTATGACTCTGACGATAGGAAGAGTCTTAAATTTTAAAGACACCAAATGTTTTAGACCCTTCCTATCGTCAGGGTCTTTCCCCTCATTATGCTCTCTCTTTACCTGCAAGCACTCCTTTTTGTCTCATCAAAGCCGCTTTCTGTTCGGCAGATTGCGGGGCATCTTTCGCTTGCTGTACAGGAAGTTGAGGCTGGAATTGTTGAGCTTACTGAGCGCATGAATACTGAAGCATCGGGTATTCATGTGATGAAGGCTGCAGATGGATACCAATTAGTGACTAATCCAATGTGTGCCGAGATTGTTGGGCGTTTAACGAAGGATGAACCGGGGGAGTTAAGTCGCCCATCGCTTGAAACACTTACGGTTATTGCGTATCGGAGTCCTATTACGCAGCCTGAGCTTGAGGCAATTCGTGGCGTGCAATGTTCGCTTATTCTCCGCAATTTGCTTATTCGTGGACTTATTGTGGAGCATGATGACGCGGGTAAAGGAGAGCCGGTGTATACTCTTTCAAGTGATACGTTGCGTTACTTGGGTGTGCATTCTGAAAAGGAGCTTCCTGATTACAGCGCGTTTCATGGAGACGTACGGCT
The DNA here is from genome assembly GCA_038078775.1 of Patescibacteria group bacterium. Lineage (GTDB taxonomy): Bacteria > Patescibacteriota > Patescibacteriia > UBA9934 > UBA9934 > JAGORL01. The sequence continues at coordinate 3,900 of JBBTSN010000071.1, forward strand.
TACAAAGCTTGTTGATGCCCTCGAGGGGCTATGATGCACAAAGTCGCTGGCGAGCTTGTTCTTGCCCTGTTATTGCTTAATGTAACTACAGCAGATGCTTCGGTATTTATGCCGACGTTTGCGCGTGCCGCAATGCCTGAAATTGCGGGATTTTCTTTTTCTCAAGATGTTCCTCATCTCCCGGTTGCTGATGATCGTGTACTTACTCCACGTAAGACTGATCTTGCCGCAGTGGGCGTTGATACGACGGCGCAAAGTGTTACGGTTTTTGATGCGGCTTCTGGAGCGCTTTTGTATGCGGAGGAGCCTGATGTGGTGCGTTCTATTGGGAGCATTTCTAAACTTATGACCGCGATGGTTTTTTTGGATGCGGTACCCGATCTTTCTTCTTGGGTAACGGTGACTACGGATGATTATGCGGGTGGGGGAAGGGCGTATTTGTTCTATGGTGATGCGGTACATTTGGGAGATGTGTTGAGTGCGAGCTTGGTGGGGTCGGATAATACGGCGACTGAGGCATTGGTTCGTTTTTCGGGCATTTCTCGCGAAGATTTTATTGCAAAAATGAATGCGAAGGCGGTTGAGATGGGTCTTGTTTCAACAACGTTTATTGATCCAAGTGGGCTTGCTGCCGAAAATCAGTCTACTGCGCGTGAGGTGGCAAGTATTCTTGCGCATGCCGCCGCGTATGATGAAATTACGGGTCGTACGCAGATGGCGGTGGCAAACGTTGTTCATTCTTCGGGGAGATTGGTTGCAATTCCTTCTACGGATGAGCTGCTTTCGTCATCGTTTGTTGCTTCGGGTTTTGATCTTCTTGTTGCAAAGACGGGTTTTATTCCTCAAGCGGGATATTGTTTTACCGGAGCATTTGTGTACAACGGTCGCAGAATATACACCACGGTTTTGGGTGCAGATTCTAAAGAAAGTCGTTTTGTTGATGCCGCGAATGTAACGGATTGGGTAACCAAGGTGTACACATGGCCCGCTGAGCTTTAGCGTATGATTCCTGGCTGGCTTCAGGTGATTGCGCTCAGTATTGCGCCGATAACCGAATATCAACTTGCTATTCCTTTGGCGCTGACGACGTATCATTACCCTTGGTATTTTGCATACGCTTTGGGAGTTTTTGGTTCTTTTTTGCCATTTTTTCCTTTATTTTTTGGATTTGAATTTGTTCGAAGACATGTAACGCGTCTTTTTCCTCGACTGATTCGTCCTTTTGACATGCTTATTGCTCGTGCTGAGAAAAAAGTTCGTGGTGATTATGATAAATATGGCGCCATTGCTTTGTTTATCGCGCTTGTTATTCCGTTTCCCCTTACGGGTGTTTGGACGACGACGCTTGC
>JBBTSN010000072.1:0-1888 GCA_038078775.1 Patescibacteria group bacterium
CAGGCCGGGCAAAAAGTAACCGTTCAAGGAACGATTACCGCGATTGAAAATCGCAAAGCAAAGCAGGGGAGGATGATGGTAACCGAAGCGTTGATAGATGATGGGACGGGAGGAATCAAAGCAATTTGGTTTCACCAAGGTTTTATTACAAAAGTTATTAAGCCGGGGCAGATTGTTTCTTTGGCTGGTAAAGTTGATGATCGTTACGGTCTTTCTTTGGTAAATCCGGTGTACGAAATTATTGGAAATGGAAAGGTGAGCAAAGAAACCGGACGCATCATGCCGATTTACAAGCTTACCGGTGGGCTTACGCAAAAAATGCGCCGCAAGGTGGTTGAGTCTGCGCTCTCGGCGGTAAAAGAAGTTGAAGAGTGGCTGCCGTCTCGCGTGCGTGATGAGGCAACATTGCTTGAATTGCAAGAAGCAATTCCGCTTTTGCATTTTCCACCGTCTCCCGAGGCAAAAGATCGCGCGCTTCGTCGCATGAAGTTTGATGAGTTCTTCTTGTACCAGCTCTTGCATGCAAAAAGCCGTCGTGAATTGCGCGAGCACAAAGCGCCGCGCGTTCCTTTTGCAGAAGATCTTATCAAAAAGACCGTTGCAAAACTCCCATTTCAATTAACGGGTGCGCAAAAAAAAGCTATCTGGGCAATTATTCAAGACATGAATCGTCCAGAGCCCATGAACCGGTTGCTTGAGGGTGATGTGGGAAGCGGAAAAACCATTGTTGCAGCACTCGTGGCACTCAATGCCGCACAGTCAAACTGGCAGACAGCTATGCTCGCACCAACCGAAATTCTTGCCGAGCAGCATGCGCAAACTTTGCAAAAGCTTTTTGGAAAGTCATTACGGCTTGGTTTATACACGCGCACAAAACGTCGTATTGGAGAAAAAGAGGTAACAAAAGCTCAGCTCCTTTCAGCACTTAAAAATGGTTCGATTGACGTCGTTATTGGTACACATGCGCTTCTTACGCAAGAAGTTCTTTTCGATCGTCTTGGCCTTGTTGTTGTCGATGAACAACATCGTTTTGGTGTGCGTCAGCGTCAGGCATTAAAGGACAAGCAAGGCGATGCCGACGGCATTCCGCATTTGCTCTCCATGACCGCAACACCAATTCCTCGTTCGTTGGCACTTGTGCTCTACGGCGATTTGGATCGTTCAATTCTCGATGAATATCCCGTTGGTCGAAAGCCTATTCTTACGCGCCTTACGGATCTTGGTCGCGAAGAAGAAGCGTACGTACAAATGCGTACCGAAATGGATGCGGGTCGTCAGGTGTTCGTGGTGTGTCCGCTCATTGAAGAATCTGATGCGCTTGGAGCAAACTCGGTACATGAGGTGCTGAAAGAGTTTTCCGTCGGTCCATTCAAGGGCTATCGTATTCTTATGCTCCACGGTCGTATGAAGACGAAGGAAAAGGACGATGTCATGCGTGCGTTTGCGGCAGGAGAAGCCGACATGCTTATTTCTACAACGGTCGTTGAAGTGGGTGTAGACGTTCCAAATGCAACCGTGATGTACGTAGAGGGCGCAGAGCGCTTTGGCCTTGCACAGCTCCACCAGTTGCGTGGACGTGTAGGTCGTGGCGTGTACCAGAGTCATTGTTTTTTGCATCCCTCAGGCATTCTTGGCGAAGTCGCCCGAGAGCGTTTACTTGCAATTGAAGACAACCAAGATGGTTTTGATCTCGCAGAACGCGATTTGCAATTGCGGGGATCAGGAAACATTTTCGGAACAGAGCAGAGCGGTTTCCAGCAGTTTAAAATGGGCACTATGGAAGATATCGATCTGATGTCATTTGCAAAAGACTTTGCAAAGCAATTGCTTGATGCAAGTCCAGATCTCTCCGTTTTTCCAACGGTTCGTGAGCGCCTCATGGAATACG
>JBBTSN010000073.1:0-3098 GCA_038078775.1 Patescibacteria group bacterium
CGTAAGGTCTCCCGCATGAATCTCTCCCGCAGCAACTTCTTTCACGGTAGTCTTTCCAAAAAATTCTATATTAAGAGCACGAAGACGCTTTGCAACGCGAGCTTGCACAGACGCCGGGAACATACTCACCGGCTCTGCACCCGAATCGCACAACACGAGCCGCATACGTGTCATATCAAGGCCTTGAACATCGCAAAATATCTTTCGAACTGCGGCCATTTCGGCCACAAGTTCAACACCGTTTGCTCCTGCGCCCACCACTGCAACGGTTGCTTTTTCTATCCGTTTTTCTTCTATATCTCGAAGAAGCCTTCTCAGCTGCAATGCAATGCTCTCTGCTTCTTTTGGCGTTTTTAACGGACTCGCAAACGTCATTACTCCCGGAATACCAAAATCATTGGTAAGCGACCCAACTGCAATCACCAATGCATCTGCCCGTATTGTGGTTCCGTTCGTACACGTTACCAAAGAGCCGTCAGGAGAAATGCTCTCTACTTTTGCATGAACAATGCGAATGCCTTGAAATCCTGGAAAGTGAAAAAAAGGAACGCTCGCACGCCGACGTGCACGACGTACAAAAGTTTCGCTGTGCACTGGGCTCATTGCGGTTGCTACCTCATACAACCACGGCGTGTATACATGCGCATCACGCTCTTCTATGATCACAATTTCAAGACTCTTGCGCGATACTCTTCGCGCAAGCTGACGCGCAACACTTACCCCTCCAAAACCGCCACCCACAATAACAACTCGGTGCATACGATTAGCGCATCATACCCCCACGACCTCCTTTTCGTCTAAAAAATGCCAAGCGCTCAATAAATTCATCAATACCGAATACCAAACCCCAACGAGAACAAAGTGCAATGCCTAATATCAAAGGCCCCACTGCGGACCATGCACCAAAAGAAGAAAAGAAAAGACCTCGATCGATAAGAAAAACTCCTGCTAAAAAGAGTGAAAATATTCCTGCAGCAACACGCGTAAAAAAACCGAGTGCAAACATACATCCCGTAGCCATAAGTATCCACACCCAGAACGGGAAACTCCATACTGTTGCAAATGCCTCAAGAAACGGAACGGTCTGTACGCGCAAATGCACAAGCACTCCCGGCATTGCTGCGTACATCTGTAAACATACTTGAAGAATTGCCCACGCACATGCAACACGAAGCAGAGCGAGCAGCACGCCTAATTGTGTGCGGAGACGAGGTTGGAAGAATTGCTCAACGGTAAAGTGTGACTTCATAAGAGAATGTTTAAAGTCGGGAGTTGTTAGTTGGAAGTGAACGGATGTTATTTTTAGTATTTTCTTAAATAATTTATAAAAATACCATTCACTTCATACTCTTAACTTATAACTTTAAACTCACATTTTCCGTGCTAACTCGACGAGGCGGTTTGCGTATCCCCATTCGTTGTCGTACCACGCCACAACTTTCACCAATGTGCCACCCACAACCATCGTAAGCTCAGCATCAACCGTTGAAGAATGCGCGTTTCCTTTATAGTCAGAAGAAACAAGAAGTTCTTTGGAGACTGCAAGAATTCCCTTAAAGCGTTCAGTTTCCGCAGCATGCGCGAGTGCTGCATTTACTTCTTCTTTTGTCGTTGGACGCTTGAGTACAAATACCATGTCGGAAAGTGAAACCGTTGAAAGCGGAACACGTACCGAAAGACCGTCGAACTTTCCTTTGAGTGACGGGATTGTTTTTGCAACGGCCTTTGCGGCTCCTGTGGTTGTTGGAACCATGTTTTCTGCTGCAGCACGGCCTTCGCGCCAATCTTTTTTTGGAGCATCTACAAGCGCCTGTGACGCCGTGTATCCATGCACCGTGGTGAGCATTGCGTGCTCAATGCCGAAAGCCTCCTCCATGACTGCAGTAACCGGCGCAACACAGTTGGTGGTACACGACGCATTGCTCAAAATAAGATGCTCATCCTCTCCAACTCCTGCGCAGTTTACTCCGCGAACATAGGTAGGAATATCACCTTCTTTTGCAGGTGCAGATAAAAGAACTTTACGCGCGCCGGCCTTAATGTGACTCATTGCAAGCTCTTCAGACAGGAACAGTCCTGTACATTCAAGCGCAATATCAACTTGCAGCTTTTCCCACGGTAATTTACTCGGATCTTTTTCTGCAAAAAGCGGAATAACGTGACTCCCGATGACAAGCGTGTTTTCTTTTGCGGCAACTTCCACATTCCACGCGCCATAATTGGTATCGTGCTTCAACAAATATACAAGATTGTCCGCAGGAGCCAAATCGTTGATCGCAACAATTTCTACATCAGGAAAACCCCATGCAACTTTGCATGCACTTCGTCCGATACGTCCAAAACCGTTGATTGCAATACGGATCATATGGAGATATTGTAACAGAAACAAAAAAACCGAACGTTCCGCATCGCGATCGTAGGGAACGGTTTAAAACCGTTCCCTACGTCTATGGAATCGTTCGGATTTTTTACTTAGGAACCAAGGGTCATGCGCACAAAGCGACCAATGCGGAGGCTTTCACCGATCTTGAGCACGTTCTGCTCGAGGATCTGTGTAATGGTGAACTCGTCGTTCTTTACGAACTTTTGATCGAGAAGAACGATTTCTTCGTAAAACTTATTCATTTTTCCTTCCAAAATCTTTTCTGTAACTTCAGCCGACTTTCCTTCTGCAGCAAGTTGTTCTCGGTGAATTCCCATTTCGCGGGCCACAACGTCTGCAGGAACTTCTGCACGAGTAGTGTATTGAGGAGCTGCTGCTGCAATGTGCATGGCAAGGTCTTGGCAGAAGGCGATGAAGTCTTCATTGCGTGCAACGAAGTCTGTTTCGCACATCACTTCTACCATAACTGCCAACTTTCCATTGCCGTGCATGTAGGTTTGTACCTTTCCTTCTGCGGTTACACGATCTGCTTTCTTAGCGGCTTTCATGGCGCCACTCTTGCGGAGCAAATCAACGGCGTTTTCCATGTTGCCATTCGCTTCAGTAAGCGCTTTCTTTGCATCCATCATTCCCGCACCCGTCATCTCGCGAAGCTTCGCGATATCTCCAACGGTAAACATAAATAGTTTTTTAGGTTTTTAGAGGTTTGGATTTT
>JBBTSN010000074.1:0-4608 GCA_038078775.1 Patescibacteria group bacterium
CCTTACCTCATGGGTCTCGCGTCATCCGGGCGGAACAAAACCCATCCTTGGCCTCTGCGGAACGGATGCAACCTCAAAATTTGAAGCAAAACACGGTGGATCAAATGCCGCAAAAGCTGCACTCGTATTACTCAAGATTGGAACCCTCGCAGAATAATCTATGAAAAATACTGCACTTATAGGACAAGCCGTTCTCCGCTACTCTTTTGCGCTGCTCTTTTTCTGGTTCGGCTTCGCTCAACTCACCGATGCAACCAATTGGGTTATTTATCTTCCTGAATGGACAGGTTACTTCCCTATTCCCGGAGAAATGCTCGTACAAATAAATGGCTTGCTTGAAGTGTGCTGCGCATTCCTTATCGCACTTGGCATTTACACTCGAATAATCGCAGGATTCCTCGCACTCCATCTCTTCGGTATTGCTATTAGTGTAGGCGGTGCAACGGGAGTACGCGATGCGGCACTTGGAGCAATGGGCGTTGCACTCGCACTCCAAACACCCGACACTCTCACCCTCGACACTAAAAAACATCACTCCAAAACCTCCTAAAACAAAAGCACAGCGCCCTCTCCTCCTTCAGTCGACGTACTCGCTGAGAACGAGCCGGAGACGCTCACGCACCACCGCGAGCTTCTCTTCCCAGTCGAGAAAGCTCGGGATGCGGTAAAGGTTGGGGTACCCCCTCCCAGGCTATGCTCTGTTGAGGGAAAGACTACTCATTCCTTCACGGAGAACGAGAGCGTATACATTATTCTTGGAACGCAACGAAAGCTTCGTAAATCTCTTTTTGTGTTGCCCAGGTAATAACACCCTGATCTGCAAGCTTTTCTACCTCGGAAAAGAAATAGCGGAGCACGTCCTCGTTCTCTGGCGTAAATAAATTCACCGTAAGATATACATCAAGTTTGGAAACATGCGACGAATCACGTAATGTTACAGCTTCATGTATTTGTTGCACGAGTGCATCAATATCAGCATTTGTTAATGGGCAAATACGAGTACACTTCTCGGCATCACCCTCGCTCATATTTTGCAATGCTCCAAGCTCACCTGCAAGTACAGCAATTTTCCAATCTGTATCTTCATTGAAGTCTGTTGCGTCCGCAAGACCAAATACGCTGATACGGTCGGCAAGATTAAACGGTGCAGCGTAATGATATCCATCTTTTCGAATAAACGCATCAGTCCACGAACCACTAGGACGATTGGAAATATCCATAGCAAGATAGTGCATACCAACTACCCCATCGATGTACTTAAACCCAGCTTGCGACGCGGCGAGCACCCAATCAACCGAGCTTCCTCCACCCGAACACCCTACATTATTTGTAGCACCCACAAGTGCGTCAACGAGTGATTTATTTTCCTTAAATTCTGCCGCAAACGCGGTAACCGATGTTGCGGTTTTATTAAAACCGATATCACAATGCGTGCCCACACCATGGCCACGATCGAGAATTTCTTTCATGATATTCACACCCCAATTTACATTTGCTCGCGCAAAGGGTTTTTCGCTTTCAATGGTAAGCGAAGCCTTATACTCATCTGCCAAATCCATTGCAAAACGCAATGCATCAACATGCTTTAAAAACATCACCTCATTAACGTCATCGGTAAGGCTTCCCTCCATGTGCGTCATAGTAGCAAAAAAGAGAGGCCCAGCGTCACGCGTCGATGGAGAATCATCCGTTTCACCGTACAGTTCCCCGGTCACCGATAGAACATCATTTTTTCCCCCGTTTGATTCTCCGGTAAATTGCGAATCAAACATGTATACCAATCCCACGGTGGCTAACCCAAGGACGACCGCAACAATAAGAAAAATCGCACGAACACGCGAGGAAGATATTTCAGACATAATGAAAATAATAACAAAATCTAAACGTAATATACATCTTTTTTATACACATTTCAAACACGAACCACACCATCGAGAGTCAGCATCAAAATGGATAACACCCTTGCCTGCTTGGCAAAGTCGTGGTACGCTCCTGCGCGATTTCCCCAATGGAAATTGGCCGACCCCGTCGGCCGTAGCACCAACGTATGGTCACGTGTGTGGAGGCCGACCTGTCGGCCGAAGCACCAGTGCACTAAATGGTGCGTAGGCCGATGTAGCTCAGTTGGTTAGAGCAGCTGTTTTGTAAACAGCAGGTCGTCGGTTCGAATCCGTCCATCGGCTCCAGCCTTCGCTGAAGCTTCAGCTGGTAAACCAGCCAAAGAAGCTCGAAGGATATAGCTGCAAGACAAGACAGTAAAACGTTTACATTTTGAGTTATTTTTTACTCAAAAAGAACCAAAATGGGAACGTTTTACAATACATGGGTTGATACTCAAGCGGTCAACGAGGGGAGACTGTAAATCTCCTGGCTTCGCCTTCGTCGGTTCGAATCCGGCTCAACCAACCAGTCAAGTAAAAGTTAGGAAGTGATAAGTTAAGAGTTTGAAGTGAAAGGTGTTTTTATAGGTTAATAGAATAATTTCTATGAACCAGAAATCGTGAACCAAAAACCAAAAATAACATCCACCCACTTCACACTTCCGCTAGAGGCGGATCCGCCTCTAGCGGAAATAACCCCCAACTTCACACTTCACAAAAATGCCGCAGTAGCTCAGTTGGTAGAGCGTCGCCATGGTAAGGCGAAGGTCTCGGGTTCAACCCCCGACTGTGGCTCCATGAAAAAATCGTCCCTAAAGGACGTTTTTTTGTTTATAAAAAATTTAAAAAAGAACATCCTGCAACATAAATAAATTCATAGGCGTTATTTTTTCAGGATGCTCCGCGACATATTTCAGCGCAGATTCATACAACTCCCAATCCTGAGCAGACTCCTCTTCGGTTTGTAAACGTCCCACAGAACTCATCTCATCAAGAGGAAAAGGCGGAACACGAGGGACAATCGTGCCATCACGCTTTTCTACTTCCGTAGAAGAAAAATAAACCATCCACCAAGGAGTTCCACCGATCGTGAAGAAATTATCATCATGATACTTCACCCCAAGAAAAATGGGCTCTTCGGGGGAATCCTCAGTAAGATAGGCTTCAAGTACAGCTCCCCCGTCTTGTGTTCTCCGTGCTTCCTCATAAATTTTCACATCTTCATCCTCGGGACGATAATACAAACCCGTTGACCCAACTTTTTTACCAAGAACAACGTGGTCTTGACTATGGGTTACCGCAAAAGTATCTCCTAAATCTGCATACACACGCCCAAGAACGTCACCAATTCTCCCACCCGGAAGAATACCTACGCTCGGAGGCGCATAACCCATAACATCTTTTACATACGCGTAGCCTCCTGGCTCTTCTGTATACATTCCCGTTTCAAGATCAAGCGCATGTGTTTCATACGCATATAAAATAGTATAAAGCTCATCATCCGAAAGTGCATTAAGTCCAAACCAATCAAAATTTGGATAATACGGAACAGGAGGACGAATATGATATGCAACCGTTGCAACCGAAGAATTCTTCAATCGCTCAATAAGTTCAGGATTCTTTTCAAAAGTCATGCGAAAAAGCGGATCGGTAAAATAGATGTCTACAGGAACTCCATATTCTTCATGAATATCAAGTACGCGCTCAACCGTGGCCACGCTCTCATGAGGATGAGTCCAGTCGTGGACATTAAGCGAAAAAAGTGTGTAATAGCCGGGGCCGAGATCTTCATTTTCAAATTCAGAAACCCCGTTGTCACCCTCCCCGTCAGAAATTTGGATGTGGGTAACCCCATTTTCTAAAGTATTCTCAGACTCTTCTCCAGTCCGAGGAAGGGAAAGAATAAGTGCGATACCGCCAAAAAACACTAGAAAAAGGACAATAATAGCAGTGGTTCGAGAAGAGAGCCCCATATACAGGCATCATACCGCAAAAAGGCGAAAGACTTGCGCTTTTTTCATCATTCCGGTAGACTACCTTCATTCCTTTTTAACCTCGTATGTCGCAAGATAACGCCATCAAAATGGAGTGCGAAAAATGCAAAAGCATTGGTTACCGCACCCACAAAAACAAAAAGACTCTCAAGACGCGCTTGAACGTAAAAAAGCATTGCAGCGCTTGCGGAAACCACCAATTGTTTAAAGAAACGAAGTAACCATTCGTTCAATATAAAAGCCTCAATCATTCGACTGAGGCTTTTATATTGAATTATTTTTTCCGTTTCTTTTCCGGAGAAGAAACAAGGTCCCCACTGCTCTGTCCAAGCTCATCGATATCACGAGAAAATCTTTCAATATTCGCATTGTCGGGGTTTGCTTCTTGCAACGCCGCAAGCATTCTTTTAGCCTCATCAACTTTCTTGAGCTCAAGCGCAAGTACAATACCCGCATCAAGGTATTTTGGATTATGAGGAGAGGCTTCAAGCGCACGCACATATTCTCCAAAAGCCTTTTCTTTCTCTCCTTGCTTTTCATACATTGCACCAAGCAAAAAACGACGATCTCCATCTTTTGGTGCAAGCTTCACGTAACAAATAAGCGATTCGACAGCCTCTTTCCATTCTCGTTTAGCTGCATAGACACGAGAAAATACCTCGTATGCAGGAGCAAATTTAGGGGCCGCACTCACCAACTCAACCAAACGCTCCTCTGCAGACTGAAAACGCTCC
>JBBTSN010000075.1:0-2117 GCA_038078775.1 Patescibacteria group bacterium
TTTCGTCGCTTACGGAGCGCGTTACTGAAATTGGCGCTCCACTCCTTGTAACTGAACTCAAAAAACTTGCTGCAGGCACCACAATGCCGCAGGAACAAGATCACACGCAGGCCACCTTCTGTAAACTCCTCAAAAAAGAAGATGGCATCATCACTCATGAGCGTTCTGCTGAAGAGATCGACCGGATGATTCGTGCATACACTCCTTGGCCCGGAGTACGTGCAACCTTCATGCTTCAAGATGGCTCACCGCAAGAAGTAAAGATTGTTGACGCTCGAGTTACCAAAAAGAGCATTCCCGCAGGGATGATTGTCTACGAAGGCCAGAACATTCTTTTTGGCACATCCACCACCGCTCTTGAAATCTACACACTCCAACCCGCAACCAAATCAGTCCTGCAAGCAAAAGACTACATACGAGGCTACAAAGCAGTCCGACTCGCATAAGCAGCGGTTCCAAAAAGCCTTCTCTCTCCCTGAATCGTCTGTGCTTCTTTTTTCTGTGTGCTCGAACCCTTCCAAGAAATCATGAACGTAGCAAACAAGACATACATAAGTCCGATGGGGTGATTGAGATAGGGGGTAAACATGTGTGTTGCATAGATCATTACCACACCAGATACGAGCCCAATCTCTAGCCATCGCTCACGTACTGCACTGAGTGACCACACGCCTTGAGAACGAATATTCTTTCCTACCTGCACAACGAGTGCACCAAAAATCCACGTATAGGCAATTATTCCGAATATGCCCATCTTTATCCATGCATCCAAAAAGCCCCACTCAAAACGATAGGTAGTAAGCTCCCCCGTTCCTCCGGTCATTTCTTTAATACGAGGATCATCTGAGACATACGTGAGCTCTTTTCCAAAACCCGCACCAAGAATTGGCGCTTCGGCGACTGTACCGAGCATCGGATCAAGCATTTTCCAGCGACTACTCACCGCAAGCGCACGGGTGTTGTCTTGATCGCCTCGGTAAAAAGGTGAGCTGGTAAGATCGGGTCGAGCGGGAATAGGGAAAGACACAAGTACCCAAAGTGCCGCAGCAGCAATAACGAAAGACCCGAGCAATGCTATTTTTCTCCTCGCAACAACACTCCATGTTCTCCAAGACTCTTTTCCTCCCAAGAGCCAGTACCCGAACAGCACAAAGGCTCCGCATGTAAAGCCCACCAAAAAGCTTCTCGAAAGGCTTTGCAGAAATGCGCCAAAGAAACACACACACCATACCCAGGTCCACATGGGAACGCGTTCTTTTTTTCCTGTGCGAAGAAAAAAGATAGCAGACGACAGAATAAAGAGAAAGAGCGGTGCAAAAATCTGTGCCTGAGAGAATACTCTAAAGTACCAATCCCCTCCCACAAACGAATGTGCAAGCCATACTGGGCTTGAAAGGAGTGTTACTTCAAACATGCGCGTATCACGAACGAGCACATACATTTCCCAAATGTTCGACTGTGAGATGTGCGTGAAGATGAACGTGAGCGCGAAGGTGAAGAGCGAAACCCAGAACGTTCCCGTGAAGAGCGTGGTAAGAAAAAGGCGACGGTTCTCCTGCGTCCAAATAACGGATGCGAGCGGTAATAAGTAAGCGAGGGTAATGTAGGAATTCGCATCGTCAATGAGCCCGATTATTCCTTGTTGGAGCGCCAAGCCACGCACGATGCCATACGTAACCGCAATGAACAGCGCCAAGAAAGGAATATCGCGTGACGGAACAAAGCGTATTGCCCATTTTTTTTGAAGCAGGCCCAGCAACCATCCGCCCATGACCGCAACGAACACCACCATGCGCAAAGAAATAGGAAATCCATGCGCCGTGTACGCGACAAGATGTCCGTGCGCTCCAATAACGATTTCAAACAGTGCGATCGCAAGCCCCCACTCCAATCGTTTCCACGTTACTACGGCAACCACACTACCCACCACTCCCAACACAACCGCACTTGCCGCGGTGTGAAGCACGACTCCTGCAAGAACATGGAACAGCGCCGTTATTCCCAAAATCGACCAAATATTTTTGGAGAGAAACTGAGGAATGAATGAGGATGATGTTTGAGACATATGTGAAATGTGAAGTAATGAAGAAGTGAGGCGCTGTCTGTCATCCTGACCG
>JBBTSN010000075.1:2127-4732 GCA_038078775.1 Patescibacteria group bacterium
GATGCTATTTCTTCCTAAAAACTCCCACGATGTGCATTTCGCGGTTATGCGTTACCTTCCGCAAAAGCTTTGTCCACCAAATATATACTTGCAAGATGATTGATGAGAATCTGAAGTACCCAAAAGATTCTATATGGTCTGCAACCGTCATTTCAAAACCGTGTGCTTCTGCGAGCTTTTTTAGCTTGTCAGATGAATTCATTGCGTAGATACGAGGAAATGTCTCATCGTGTGCGAAGTTCAACAAGCGTGTACGGATAAACGATGCAACCGAAAGAGGAATAAACGAGGTAAGGCGGATGATCGGCGACTTAATATTCGTGGTCATAAAGATAAATGTACCACCCGGTCGAAGCACTCGACTGACTTCTTTTAAGAACGTGTCAGGGTGCGCAACGTGTTCAACGACCCACTGTGCCGTTACTACGTCTGCACATGCATCCGGCAAAGGAAACATCTCACCTGTCATGATGTGCACTTCGTCCATGATGGGATTTTCTTTTGCGTATTCGTCGACATCAAGTCCAATACGCTTTTTGGCCTTTTTATACACCGCGGCGCCATAGCTCGTTCTTCCGCATCCCACATCAACAAGAACCGACTCTGCGGTAATCGCTTTTTCAACCTGGTTCAAAAAGACCGTTCCTACGTCGCGGAATGAAGGGTCATATGTTCGTACAAAGTCATCGAGCTTATCTGCGGAAATCATAGGGTGAAGTTGTGAAGTAATGAAGATGAAAGACGGCAGACAGTTGTCTCTTATCTGCTGTTTCTCGCTTTACGCTTTCCCGCGAGCGCAAGCACGCCGACGTACGAAAGAACAATGAATACCGGCGCAAGAGCGAAGAGCACAAACCAAGACAAAAATCCTTCGTGCTTCCAGAAGTATTTTCTCATGCTCCGACGAATCCACTTTTGTCTTCGCAGAAATCCGACCGTTGAAAAGCTCACTCCTTTATGATGTACGATCTCAACATCTGCAAAGTGTCGAACTTTCCATCCTGCATCGACCACCATTTTACAATAATCTACTTCCTCAAACCAGATAAAATAGCGCTCGTCGAAAAGACCGACCGAGTCAATCACCTCTCTCCGAATCCACATAAACGCGCCCATGATGGAATCAACATCTTGTGTTGCTAGAGGATCTTTATCACGCATCATGTACGAATCGAGCAAATTATTGCGTCGCAACATGTGTGGTATTTTGAGCAAAATACAGAGTTGATCTTTCAGCGTTGGGAATCTCCGAATACTCTCCTGCAATTTTCCATCGGGGTACCGGATAACCGAGCTTCCTACGCCCACATCTGGCGACACATCCATGTGCGCAACCATGCTTGCGAGAACGTTGGGGGCGAACGACGTATCTGGATTGAGCATGAGTACGTAGCGTCCTTTCGCGATGTTAAGCGCTTGGTTCGTAGCTGCCGCAAACCCCTTGTTCTCGTTATTGATAATGCACGTTGCGCGAGGGATTACTGACGATACTTGCGTGATGGTCTGCGCGTCCCCCGCGTTATCTACCACAATAAACTCCCAAGAAACACCCTCGCTCTTTGCCACACTCTCAAAACACGCCCGCAATACTTCGGGGCTGTTTTTATAGGCAATGGTGATTATTGAGATGTCCATGTTTTGAAGTTATGAAGAAATGAAGGTAAGAAGTTTATGCTTTTCTGCAATAATTTCTCGCGCGGCACGATATTTCTTTACGCGCTTTGGCATCCAGCCGATCTTCTCCCAAGGAATACTGTACGCCACTTTTGGAAGCCATGAGGAGCCAATGCGAGAAACTCCGTGGACTTCTGCAACAAAGAGCTCATCAGGAATCATGATACCCCCCTTCCCTGCTGCAAGGAGGGTAAGCCAAACGTCCCAGTCTTGAAAGCGCTTGATGGACTCGTCAAAGCCGGGAAAGTCTGCCGCACGAACAAGCGAGGTGGTATGCGCAATGTTTACTTTCCGGAGAAGATCGGAACTCCAAACAGCTCCTGGAAAAAGCTTCCACCCAAAACGAAATGCCGAATACGCATAACCTGCATCCGGATGCGCACGTAGTGCTGCGACCATCTTTTCGAGCATATCCTGGCGCATCACCACATCCGCATCGCAAAAAAGTAAAAATTCACCCTGCGCCTCTTTCCATCCCCTATTTCTCGCAGGATTTGCACCCGCATTTTCTTGCCGAACTAAACGAATCTTTTCTGCAAATGGCTTTACTGCCTCAGCAATTGCATCGGTCGATCCGTCATCAACCACAATCACTTCATATAACGAATACGTCTGAGCAAAAACATGCGCCAAACACTTGGGAAGTGCTGAAGCATGGTTATATGCGGGAATAATAATGGAAACAAGATTCGGCACCACAGTTATGTACCAAGATATCGCACTTGACGCACCCCGGCAAGCACTGAAATGATGGAGCTTATATGCTTTCTGTTGCGCTTCTTCGAGGGATTAATGTGGGTGGGAATAACAAAGTGGACATGAAAAAGCTCAAAGCCGCTTTTGAGGCGCTTGGGTTTGAAAACGTTCGCACGTATATCAATACCGGAAATGTCTTATTTGAACACAAAAAACAATCTTCGAAGATTCTCGC
>JBBTSN010000076.1:0-1818 GCA_038078775.1 Patescibacteria group bacterium
TCCCTGCCGATACCACTCAAGCATCGTAAATTCAATACTCCATCGCTTTCCCAATAATTCTTTATTCCGAAATACCGGCGTCACGGTATAGAGCGCCTCAAATCCCATCCCAAGCATTTTCTTCATCGAATACTCAGGGCTCGTAATCAATCCCGCCCGCACTTCCATTCCCCCATCATTCAATGTCTTGAGCGTCACCGCCAACGGATCCAAATTCGGCTCCATTCCCGGCGATGCAACCAAAAGCGGCGTATGTGTCTCAATAAATCCGCGTGTACGAAAAAACGTATGAATGCGTTCAAGTACGCGATTCCATGTTTCAAGTCTCAATTTTGCGTCATCGTAGTGCATAAAAATGAGGAGATGCTAACATAAGAGAAGAAAAAAAACTTTTACTATAATAGAGCAATAATTCATACTATGATATCTACCACGCCCAGAGCTCTCCTTTCCGTCCTCACTCTTTCCTCACTTTTTCTCCTCCCCGGTTGCGGAAACGTGAATTCCCTTTCAATTTCAACGTCAACATCATCGACTCAGGCGGAATCATTCTCGTATCCTTTTCACCTTCCACTCACCGTTGATGTTCCAATGAATGCGGTTTCGCATATTTTGGGCGATGTTTGGGGTGTTGCGGTTGTTGATCGTGCTACAGGTGCGATTTCTGGCACGGGCATTGTGCGATATGTTGGCGATACAACGTGCGCGTGGACTCCACCGTCTCCAACCGAGGGAGTCTCTCCATACTGTGAGGTGCTCGCACTGAAATCCGGGACATTTTTTATTGAGGGCAGCGTGAAAGAATATACGGAGTCTCGATACAGTAACGATCTTTCCGAAATCGATCAGCACATTTTTGCGAGTGCTGATACGTGGGGATTCGAAGATGCGGAATGGTTGCCCCGCGTGCTAGAGCTCAATTTTGCGTACGGCGAAACGCCAATGGAACAGGTTCTCCTCTCTGGCCTGACAGGTGGAAATGTGGAAGAAAAAGCACTTGGTGGACTTGCAATGGGGCTTAATGCTGCAGGATTTGTACAGCCATTCATCATCACACCCATCGCTGCAGAACAGTTCTTTAAGACACCGTCCCCAGATGCGCAAGAAGCATCGCGATACGAATTTTCCGGCACCAATCAAATTGCAACGGCAAAGGGCACTCTTCTCTTTTCGCAATCACTTCCTCCGGGGCTGACGTGGTGATTGACTCGTTACTTCCTTTTTGGTTGAAACGATAGAAGTGTTCCTTTATTTTTTCGTCCTTCTTTTCCACTTACTCCCACCGTATCTTCCATTAACTGGCACCATTCCTCGTTCGGTTCTCCTCCATAATCATGTAATGTCTCGGTCAGATCTTTAATCAATTCCTTATTTTTTTCGGCTGAGGAAGAAAGTTTTTGAGAAATCAAGAATTCGAGACGTCCCGCTTCTCGTGGAAAATGTTCTTTGATGAATATTTCACATGCGCTAATCGCAGCATCGAGTGAGTGTAATGAATTAGCATCTCCTAGGCGTATACCGAGTGCATGAAATGTTATAAGAAGAGGAAGGCGCGAATCGCTTCTTATAGGAACAATCTCGGCTTCAGACAATGAAACTTTTGCTTCGAGTTGCGTATTCGTCATCTCCGGATGCTCTGCGAGCTCAAGTGCGACGTCGATATACATATCAAATTCACTTTCTTCTTTAAATATTCCTTTTTGAAACAGTTGGTCATCAACGTATTGTTCGATGCAAAGGCTGACGGGGTTTCGGGCATCCTCAAAGGACACTTCGTTTTTCATCCTTTCGGTAAGCTCAGTAATCGCAGATTGAAAT
>JBBTSN010000077.1:0-3689 GCA_038078775.1 Patescibacteria group bacterium
GTATCTTCATCATGCTCAACAATAAGCACGGTATTCCCAAGATCACGCAGCCCTTCAAGCGTGCGAATAAGCTTCTCATTATCACGTTGATGCAGCCCAATCGTAGGCTCATCAAGTACATACATCGCACCCACTAAACGAGACCCGACCTGCGATGCCAAACGAATACGCTGTGCCTCACCACCCGAAAGCGTTCCTGCGGTACGGTTCAACGTCAAATAATGCAACCCCACATCAAGCATGAAACCGAGACGATTTTCTACTTCTTTAAAAATACCCACGGCAATTTCTTGATCACGTTCAGAAAGCTCAATCGTCAAAAAGAACTTCACCGCTTCATCAACAGACATTTTTACCACATCCACAATCGACTTCCCATCAACCAAAACGTATAACGCCTCTTTGCGCAAACGATCACCATGACACAATTCACACGGCTTATCAGAAAACAAATCTAAGGTTCCCAAACCCGAACATGACGCACATGCACCATATGGACTGTTAAATGAGAACAACCGAGGCTCAATTTCTGGAAAAGAAAAACCATCATTCGCACAGCTAAATTTTGAGGAAAGCGTACGATCTTCTGTCGGAGTAATCACCTGCGCAACGCCTTCACCTTTCCCAATCGCCTGTTCAAGCGCATCCGCCAAACGCTGACGACCATCTTTGGATGGCAACAACACCACCGGAATCGTATCGATCACCACCTCAATGGTGTGCTGCTTATACCGCGACAACTCAACCTTTTCACTCAACCGATGCATCTGCCCATCAATACGCACCTTTGCATAGCCCGCATTATACAAATCATAAAGCATCTGGTAGTACTCCCCCTTTCTTCCCCTCACCACCGGCGCCAAGACGACCACTTCACCCTTCGGTTCTGACGCACCAGAGAGACGGTCCAGCGGATCGTCTTTACGTTTCTTCTTTCCCTCTGCCGTCTGCTTTCTGCCGTCTGTCGTCTGAAGTCCTCTCAGGACCACATCAACCATCTCATCAATCGACAATCGCTCAATCGGCTTATTGCACACCGGGCAATGCGGCTTTCCAATACGTGCATAAAGTACACGAAGATAATCATAGATCTCCGTAATGGTCGCAATCGTTGAACGTGGATTACGTCCATGCGCCTTCTGGTCAATAGAAATCGCAGGAGAAAGACCTTCAATCTCATCAACATCGGGCTTTTGCATGTTCCCCAAAAATTGACGCGCATACGCCGACAAGGACTCTACATAGCGTCGCTGACCTTCCGCAAAAATCGTATCAAACGCCAAGCTCGACTTCCCACTTCCCGACAATCCGGTAAAACAAACCAACTTATTCCGCGGAATCGTCAGCGAAATATTTTTGAGATTATGCTCTCGGGCACCTTTGATGATAATTTCGTTGTGCATAAAATATATTTAACCAACTGCCACAGAAGACGGCGTATGAATTTTGGGAGGATGCTTAATACGATGGGCGCAACCACATTTTGCGAGCAACCAGTACGAAATAATCGCGCCACCCATCAAATACACACCATGAACAACACCCGAAGCTGCAACGCTATATCCCGCAACCGTCAAAGCCAAGACAATACGAAGTGCTGCACTCGCGACGCGGTTCGTAAAAGAAAGAAGTGATAGGACCGTTGTGCGTTGATGCGAAGCAATACGTTCGTTCAAATAATCAGAAATAATCGGACGATGTACCTCAACAAAACCGAGCATCATAATAACCGAAGTAACCGCAACCCAAGGGGAACTCGTGAGAGATACGAGAAAGTACCCCATGCCGATAATTACGCTCACCGCAAAAATCAACGTTGGCAAGGTAAATCGACGCTCAAACCAACTCATGTACCGCATCACAAACGCATTGAACGCAAGGCCAAGAGAAATACTCAGCCCAAACCAAATCGGCTCAACGTGCACTCCCTCAAAGAGCGGTTGATAAATGTTATAAAGGAAATATTCACCAGGAACAATCAGCAACATGACAATCGTCATGTTCCGAAGAAAATCTTCTTTTTTAATCGCCTCATATCCTTGCGTCACGCTTTTCCACATACCGCTTCCCTTTTGCTTTTGCACATCAGCAGCCGATCGCAACTCAGGGAATCCAAATGAAAGAAATGCACAAATCATAAGCGCGATCGCCGTAGCCCAAAGAAGCGCCGGAGCAATTTCTGCTCCCCAAGCTGCATATGCAAACCCACCAAGTCCCGTTGCAACAATCATGCCAATGGTTGCATTCGAGAGAAACTTTCCATATGCAGCGCCATAATCTGCCTTTTCTTTCTTTGCGCTTTCAAACAACAACGCCTCCTCGCTTCCACTCAAAAATGCTGCAGCAAGTCCTCCAATGGCATAACACAAGCATGCACCAATCGCCGTCGGGAAAAGAACAACCGTTACAAGTCCCAAGGCTTCAATAAAGTACCCAACGATCATCGATGCACGCTGGCCAAGCTTGTCTGCAAGAACTCCCGTAGGAACTTCAGCAATAAATTGCACGAACGAATAGAAGAACTGGGAGAACACCACGATCTCCATACCAACATCGTGTCCGGTAAGAAATACGGTAAATAAAGGCAAATAAAAATAGAGTCCGCGCAGGAAGCCTATGAGATAGAATCTGGTTGTGTTTTTCATAAAAAATTCGATAGACCCTTCCTAACGTCAGGGTCTTGCTCCTCATTTGCCGCGTCGTTTCACCTTATCCGCCTTCACCAGTTTCTTTGCTGCAAGTTCAACAGACAACACCTTAATTTCATCGCGAAGAATCGCGGCCGTTTCAAACATCAGCAACTCTGCTGCCTGTGCCATTTCAATCTTCTTTTCCTTAATAACATCAGCAAGTTCTTTCGGCGAAGCGGTAAGCTCAATTTGCAGCACCTTCTTCATTTCTTCGGCATGCGCACCATCATCGCCAAGCATTGCACGAATATCAGTAATATTTTTGATAATGGATTTTGGCGTAATTCCTTCAGCAGTGTTATGTGCGATCTGAATCGCACGACGACGCGCGGTTTCGCTCAGCGCACGATCAAGCGAGCCAGTCATATGATCGGCATACAACACAACAAGACCGTGCAAATGACGCGCTGCACGACCAATGGTTTGAATAAGCGATGTTTCTGAACGAAGAAATCCTTCTTTGTCCGCATCAAGAATTCCAATAAGCGAAACCTCGGGAAGGTCGAGACCTTCACGCAACAAGTTCACACCCACAATAACGTCATACACGCCCTTACGAAGATCGGTAAGAATCGCAATGCGCTCAATGGTTTCGACATCAGAGTGCAAAAATGCAACCTTTACTCCTTCCTGCTTTAAATAATCCGTAAGATCTTCGGACATCTTTTTCGTAAGCGTGGTGATAAGCGCACGCTCGCCTTGTGCGATACGCTCCTTTACACGACGAATAATGTCCGGCACCTGACCGTCAAATGGTTTTCCGTCGGGCCCCTTTTCAGTTGCCGTAACCGGAAGAATCATCGTTTCAGGATCAATAAGACCTGTTGGACGAATAATTTGCTCAACGATACGTTCAGAATGCTGTTTTTCAAATGGTCCTGGTGTTGCCGAAACAAACACCGCTTGATTCACCGTCTGCATAAACTCATCAAACGTAAGTGGACGATTGTCTTTTGCAGATGGTAAACGGAATCCATGGTCAACAAATGTTTGTTTGCG
>JBBTSN010000078.1:0-11741 GCA_038078775.1 Patescibacteria group bacterium
GCCGTCGTTTTGGCTGATGGTTTTGTGGCAGGGCACTTCGGTCGCTACTGACGTGGTAGGGGCTAGTGCGTGAGGTTAGAACTCTTACCGTTTCGTTTGGCTGAAAATATTTCGAATTTCACAGGGTATATCTCCTCGGAATCCGTCTCAAAGATTTTTTCGAGCATAAATCCTGCTTTATCGCTAAATCTTTTTATGATATCAAGCCTTCCTAATGTTGAACTAAAACCAATATAAAGTTTTCCGTTGTTCTTTAAATGATCCTTTGCTTCGATGAAAAATCGTTCTGTGGCTTGATATCCTGGATCGAAAATAGATTTTTGAAGATCGTTTATAGGTGTTCCTTCGGGTACGAGTCCGAAGGGCGTATTCCAAAAGATGATATCAAAGCGTTCATCTGGCTTGAGGCTGCTGTAGACGTCGCCATACCGTACCTCAGCTCTGTCTTCCAGGTGGTGCAGTGCAATATTTGCTTTCATGTTTTCTACCGCTGATGGGTTGATGTCAATTGCGGTGACCCGTTTTGCTCCACGATAGAGTGCAATGATTGATGTGACTCCTGTGCCTGGTCCGATTTCAAGAAATTCATCGCCTACTGTGATGGGGAGATGTTCAGAGAATATTGGTGTTCCACGGAAATATTTGGGTGAGAAAACATTAGGATGAACGATAAATTTTTTCCCGAGAATATTCATTTTATAGGGCTTCTTCTCCCGCTGACTTTCTTGAAGGATCTCATCTTCGGCATCGAGGTAGTTCTGATAACTAGGCATATTTATTCCAAATTTTCTTCTATTCTCCTTAACAACGACACTAAAATTGATCCACTCTGCTTTATCGCTTTTTCTCGAAGTCGTGCCGCGGTCTCTGGGAGATATGCCTCACAGTAGACAATACGAAATGGCAGATACAGTTTGAGGCTTTGGAGAATATTATAACATTCATTGTAACAAAAGAACGCCTTGTGGCGCTCATTTGTTGTCATATCGGTATCAGAGACGTGACCTGTCATGAGACAAGCGATGCGAGAAGCATCGAATGTGATCGTGATACGTCATTCGTGAATGACGTATCGTGGCAGAGGCTAGTGCGTGAGGTTAGAACTCTAGTTACCCCCGCCTTTAAAGAGATTTAGATATTCTGAGAATTCAAACAGGCGATTTCTTTTGAATCCCGTGGTTTCGTGAAGAATGTTCTTTTCTTCAAACACTCCAGCGAGCGTAATCGCAGACTGTGGTGTGATATCTAACCACTCAGCGATCTGACCGGTGTTTGCAACTGGCTGTGAGTAAAGTTTCTTTAGTAGCTCACGACCCAAGGGCGCTCTACGGCCGAGGGTTAGAATGCGCTGTTCCGCATCCTCTTGAAGATCAACAATCTTCTTGAAAGTTTCCGTACCTCTTTTAGCTGTCTCAGAAACGCCAACTAAAAAGAATCTTAGCCAATGCTCAATGTCATTAGAAGATCTTACACTCGTCAGCGAATCGTAGTATTTATCTTTGTTGCGTTCAAAGAAGTCTGACAGGTAGAGGGTGGGCTTGCTCAGCATCTCCTTATCCATCAGGTAAAGGGTAATAAGAAGACGCCCAATACGCCCGTTTCCGTCAAGAAATGGGTGAATAGTTTCGAACTGATAGTGACTGAGGGCTATACGGATAAGATGCGGAACCTCTATTTGTTTATTATGCCAAAACTTTTCAAGGTCGCTTAAAAGATCTCGCAACTCTTCGGGATGTGGGGGGATAAAAACCGCATCCTTTAAAGTTGATCCTCCGATCCAGTTTTGACTGGTGCGAATTTCTCCCGGCATTTTATGCTTTCCGCGAACGCCAGCAAGAAGGATTTTATGTGTATTTTTGAGTAATCTCATTGAGAGAGGGACCTTGGCTAGCTCTTTTACTGCATAGTTCATTGCTTTGGTATAGCTTTGCACCTCATCCCAATCATCTCTGCGTTCAGGGTCAACTTCATCCTCCGGTAGGACTGCTTCATTCATTCCGGTACGCGTTCCCTCGATCCTACTTGATGTCGTCGCCTCCTTCAAAACGTGCATGCGGATAAAAAAATCAACATCCGGAATAAAGCGCGAAAAAGCATTCAATTCTGCAAGATGGCGGGTAGCTTCTTCAAGCAGAACGTCGATTCTGGGATCTGACCACGCGAATGGTCTGTTCACCGGGTTCGGGACGAAGCTTTTGTATTCCTTCTGTTGTCGATACAATCCGGCTTTAAAAGTCGATTTAATCATAACGAGCTAACTTTTAGTATAAAAATCCATATTCAAAGTTTACGCATTAACTTTTAATATGTCAAATTATATTCAAAGTTCCATCGAATTTGAACTGCTCATCAAATAATCATCTATCAACTCAACGTCTCGTAGGTCCTTTTCTCGTGACGAATCAAGCTTGAATATACGTAGAGACTCCAGCGGTTGAAATCGGACATCGTCAATCACATCGGCTTCATTGAGTACCGTTTGAATATCAAAAAATCGGTTCTCTTTTTCGAGATATAAATCCGTATGTGCTTCAAAAAAGCCCTGCTTTATTCGCTGTCGTCCATTCCAGCGTTTTTCATATTCAAGATCAAATACCCAACCACGAGCCACGAGCTTTTCAAAGATCTCTGGTAGTACGATCAGATCAATGTCATTGGTTTCTCGTAGCTTACGGATCGCCAAGCTCGATCCACCCACGACGACAAATTTATCCAAAGGAAGATTGAGTGATTTTACTTGGGCGATAATGTCCATATCCTTATGCATTCTTTTCGAGGATATGCTGTAGCACCTCTGAAAATTCCTTATAGTCGATAAAATGTCCTGCGCCCCGGATTCGCATGACGTCTGGCGTTAATTGATCGGCAATAAAGGCGAACTCTTTCTGAGGAATATACGGATCATTGTCGCCATAGAAAAGAGAGATGTTCTTCTGATTCTTTCTGATATCATCCCATTTCCATGGCGCATCGTAATAGCCGCTCATACGTTCTAGTTCGTTGCCGGTATCCGTATAGCATGGTGAAACTAAAACTGAACCTAAAATTTTATGATTCTCCGCGTATCGCATCGCTGCAACGGCTCCAGATGACCATCCGATCAAAATGTCATTCTCGCCAGCCTGAATATGCTCTTCAAGAAACGGTAACCAATATTTCGCTCGAGCAATAATCGAATCTGGGAATGTTTCAAAAAATGTTGGGTATCCACGAGCCTCAAGCTCTTGTTTTAACCATGGTGCCCAGCCAAATGACCAATGGCTACTTTGATTACCGTGAATGTAAATGATTCGTGGTTTATGCTGTTTCATAATACCTACAGATTATCGTACTTTTGTTGAATTCCAAAATAACTCGCTATTGAAAATCCACCAGTCATGCCGGTGAATTTTCAGTTACCTCTATGGTTTTGACTCGGGAGCATAAAAACTAGGTCTTGTCCTGAGCAGCCTTTAGAGCGCGTTCGATGAATTTATTTTTTCCTTTTGTATAAGACTCTCGATCGACTGCATGGCTTGCTGCAAGTTGAAGTTTGAGATTTTCATATTCCTTCGCTACCGATGGATGTCCGATAAGGTAGTCACGAAATGCAATACTATTTTCCCAAAATGGCGAACCGAACACGGTCAGCTTGAGATGATGGGTTCGGCTTTCGTCGGACCCCTTTACGAAGAGTAGGTCGTCACCGTGTGCTGTATCCCTAGGGACATACTGGTAGCCCAGTTCTTCAAGCAGATGCGTGTATTTGCCGTAATCATCGATCGACTTTACGGCAATAGCCAAATCGAGAATCGGCTTTGCTTGCATCCCGGGAATTGATGTTGAGCCAACGTGCTCCACACCTAGGGTGAGGTCTTCGAGTTTCGATTCGATAGCTCTTTTTTCTGTATCAAAAATTGTCGCCCATTCGGCATCGTATTTTGAGAGTTCAACTGATCCACGTTTGAGCCCAAGCATACTTTTATAAAGCGGAAAGCCGATTTCCAGAAAAAAATTCACTCCAATCTCCGTCTTGGTATTCTCCCGCAACAAGGCAAATATCAATACCGTAGGGATTCGTGAGGTATATTTCGCGTTGCGCCTCTCAGGCATTCAGGTATTTCGCACCATGACAGCGCTTGGCAGGGGCTCGTCAATGACGTCAGAACCCTTGTTTGCTAGCAATTATCGATATATTCAACAATTACTGTAATTTTACTCTGAGATGATCTGCTCTTGACCTCGTCGAGTCATATGCACCCTCTCATCCTCGTCAACCTCGATATGTACGGTCTCACAATTTGTAATCTCATTATCCTGAAAATATTTATCCAATGCCCATCCCATGTAGTTTTCATGTCCAAAAGCAAGTATTCGCACATTTTTTGAATGACCAGATTCGTTTGCCTTTTTGAGACCAAAACGTGCAAGTCGAATAAGATTTTTGAATTGTTGATTATATATATCCTCCGCATCCTGCAACTCAGGAAAGATAGCCTTTATAGCTTCGCTATGTTCAAAAAAGTTTGCGCCAAATGAGCCTTTGTCATTAGCATTGATAATTTTTCGTGCTTTTTCCCATCGCTCCAGAAAATCAGGATCATCAACGGAATCCCAATTCACACTCTCTAAATGGCTATCTGGACTAAATACGTTACCCAATAGTATATCTGGGGCATTTATGGAGAGGCTGTCGACTACTCGGATTTCACCTTCGCCCACTTCTTCCGCTAAAGATGAATGTACATTTTTAGGTCGAGATATTTCTATACCCATTTCGTGAGCAACTTTTCGATAGATATTTGCTGTTTCAATAGCCCTTACCTCATTGCTCGAAGCAAAAAATAGAACATCTTCGTCTACATAGAAATTTGCTAATAATGCACGTGCTGACCTTTCTGCCAATTCACAACCTTCTCTAGTTAGATCAGGAGCAACTTGATTCTCATGGTCAAATTGAGCTCTTGGATTCTCAGAGCCCTGTACTTCACTGTACGTGGCATATTTCGCTTTACCGTGTCTTGTAAAATCAACAGAATGTTTCGGTCCCTCACTCATACTATTTGATTATGGTTACGATTCCTTTTTCTGCGTCTACTTCAACAAGGTCGCCATCATGAAGTGCTTGAGTTGCGACTTTTGTTCCGATAATGCACGGCTTTTGTAATTCGCGGGAAACTATTGCAGCGTGGCAGGTAATGCCTCCTTCATCGGTAACAAAGCCAGCGGCACGTTCCATTGCAACAATGAAGTCAGGAGTTGTCATTGGTGCAACTAGAATATCACCGTCTTTGATTTTATCAATATCTTTCCTGGTTTTAACTATAACAACTCTACCAGTAACATGCCCCTTAAAGGCAACATTACCCTTAATTAAACCTTCATGTATTTCAACCTTTGCGCAATTTCTTTCTCGAATGCCCTCTATTTCTATTGGGTCCGATGTAAAAACAATCGAATTTGGCTCAAGCGTAAACATGGCATAGTCATCCTTTCTTCTTTCAATTTCGTCCCTAGAAACACTTTTTCGACCAACAATTTCATCAATCCTCAAATGAACAACATCCTCGAAACTCAGGTCGAGGCTTTTTCCAATTTCAATCAATGCGCCCCTGACATTAAAGAAAAGCATGTTCAGATAATCTGTTCTATAAGTGCGGAAATAAACCAGCTCCTTGGCTATATCAATAATGTTTTGCAACTCTTCATCTGGTTGTATACTTTTTATGAGTTGCTCATATTCTCGTTGATGCTTATCATGTGCAAGTAATTGTGATTCTAGACGTTCCTCATAATCATCGTCAAGTTCCTTGATACGTGAAAACACTTCTTTTGAATTCGGTGGCTCAGACATACCTCCACGTGTTGAAATCCAACCAAATTCATCTATATGATCTTGAATTTGATTCTTTGCTAACTCTGATGCATCTTGATACGTATTCGCCTCGCGAATTTTTGACCCAATTTTAAGTAAGTTCTGCTGTTCAAAAGCAACGATGTTTTCTTTTATCGGAAATGTGATAACCGCAAGCGCATTATCTGGGTCACTCAATTTAGATACTGCTTTGCGTACACGGTCTTCTATCGGAAATTGGATATTGAAACCCATTAAAGAAATGGCAAAGGGCTGAAATTTTTTGATGAAAGAAGAAAAATCTTCCATAGCCTTTTCGACACCGAATTCAGTATAATTAGTATTCTTTATATTTTCTGATTCTTTTCGGATGTCTTCACCGTAATCATATATGCGTTGAAAAGCGTCCAATATTGACCCTTTCTTCTTTATCTCTTCAGCCATCATCACATCACCAAATTCTTTTGCCTCAGGGCCGTAAAAATACTGAGCACTAACATATCCACAACGAGTGTAAAAATTACAACCAAAGAATTTCTGATAGTTTTCTATATTAGCATATGCACCAATAATGACGTCAGAAAGTAATGGAATGTACTTACGAGATACGGCAACCTCCATTTTCTTATTTCTACTGTTCGTTATAATTTTAACCGTTCCATCATCTCCATTAACTTCCACCAACATGCCATCCTTGAGGATTGTCGTAGCATCATTGACCGCGACAATACATGGTATCCCCATCTCGCGACTCACTATTGCAGCATGAGATAAGAGTCCGCCTTGATCGGTTATGATTGCTGAAGCTTTTTTGCAAGCTGACATCAACTCAGGAGAAGTAGTTTCTGCAACAAGAACATCACCTTGGTCCATCGATTCGATGATGGATTCAAGTACAGAAAAATCAAAGTAGTAATCTGGCGGTATGATTTTAATTTTGCCTTGCACCTTACCTGTATTAGCACTAACACCGTGCAAGATGTTTTTCACAATCACTTCAGTGCTTTCAAAGTCCTTTATAAATCTTTTTGCGTCTTCTCCAACTACATACTTCGTGGAATTACCATTACTGACAGTCACAAATGCATTTTTCCTCTCTTTCAATTCCTCATCTGATACTTTTTTTCCTGCAAATAAATCAAGCACCTCCTGAACTTTGTATGAATAAATATCTTTTTCCGATAAACCAAATTGCTTTGCAACCTTTACTGCCATAACACTTATATATCCATTTTCTCCAAAGAAGATACTGTTTAGATGTTCTCTGCCTTTGTTCTTTACCTCTTCTAGTTGATCTAAGTTATTTTTTAATTCCGACTCATCAGATTCCAATGATAGCGTGTAAGCTTTGTCAGTGTAAAAAAATTCAGTCTTTGAATAAAGCAAAAACTGTTTATCGGCCATACTGTATCCCTCCTCGACATCTTCTCTCGTGAGTATTTCTTTTGATAGAATCGTCTTAAAGAATTTTGTTGACTCTAAGATGTAATCTTCAAAAGAATCATTATATTCCTTAAATTTCTCGGTATCCGAATACAACTGAACTCCTTCGTCTAGTAGCCTGTCACGAACATTTCGTGGGATATAACTCGTCCAAACACTATCACTAACCGTAAGTACTGTTTCCAGAGTTTCGTAGTATCTACGAAAAACATCAGATGTGTGGAATGCGACACCTCCAGCAATGACTCGAAACAATCTTTGATAATCACTTGAATGTAAAATTTTCTCTATATTTTGTTGTGAGAGTGTTGTGATCGGTCTGCTTTGCGTGATGAAAAATGTATCATTTGCAAAAGCCCATTCAATATCACACGGAAAACCATAATGGTTTTCGATTTTCAAAATGAGCTTTCCTAATTCAAGTACCTGCCCCTCTGTAAGTACCTGCTCCTTTCCTTTTTCTCCCAAATCTTTCCATCCGTTTTTGAACAAGCCTTTTGTTTGTTGGGCAACGTTGATATCAATGACCTTATTTTTACCCTTCTCTATAACATAGCTGTCTGGTGTAACTTGCCCAGAAACGATCGCTTCACCTAGACCAAAGCCGGCTTCGATGATCATTTGATTCGTGTCTTGAGTAACGGGATGAACAGAAAAAGCAATTCCTGAAGTTTCAGACTGAATCATTTTTTGAACAACTACAGCCACCGAAATTGGACTACCATGTAATCCTTTTTCAAATCTATAGTAGATCGCTCTGGGGGTAAAAAGGGACGCCCAACATTTTTTTACATTTTCAAGTAGTTCATTTTCGGTTGTATTTAGAAATGTATCGAGTTGACCAGCCCATGCTGCGTCCGCACTGTCCTCTGAAGTCGCACTAGATCTAACAGCAATAAATTCTGCATCAAGCTTCTTAAACGCCATCTCAATCTCATTTGAAATCTCCTTGGGCATTTCCGCTTTCATGATGATAGCTTGAATTTTTTTAGAAGCATCATCAATTGTATGAACAACTTCGTGATTGACTCTATGTAGAATAGAATCAATTTCAACATTTAGATCATCCAGTTTCATTATCCGATTAAAAGCCTCTGATAAAATCACAAAACCATTTGGCACAGGAATACCAGCCTGAGTCATCTCACCAAGCGACGCCCCCTTTCCACCAGCCTCGGCAACGTTATTTTTACTGATTTCATTGAAAAATTTTATGTGCATACAGAAAATTTTTATCTGAATATTGGATAAATAGCAAGATTTGCTTAATTTGTAAACTGTTAAATAAGAAGCTTCCAGAGATCAGCACAAAGTTCTTCGACCGCCGATACCGGCGCGGCCCATGATGTCACGAGACGAATAGCCGAATGTTGATCATCGATTTTGGACCAGACATAAAAACCGTATTCAACAGCCAATTTTTCAATGGTGTCATTACGCAAGATGGGGAAGATCTGATTCATTGGTGACTCGATGAGGAAAGAGATGTTCATTTCCCTCAACGACTCTTTCAGCTTTTGCGCCAACGCTTAGCGTTATCCATGGGTGACAAACCGAGCTCAGCTCGATGGCAAGGGCTCGTGCGTGAGGTTAGAACTCTCGTCCTTCAAGAATACCTCAATGATACCAATTGCGTCCTCTAGTTGCCGCGGAAGATCAGAATGCGAAGTATTGAAGGTATAAAGAAAGGGGAAGTCTAAATGTTCATGGAGCGGCTTTCGGCAATAATAACTCGCTATCGCCTCGTCGGCATTTTTGAAAAGCCAAGTATGCTTAAAATTCCTCAACTTCTGAAGAATGAAATCTTCCGGCGAGTTGATGTGAATCCACGCAATTTTTGCTCCAATAGCTTTGGCGGCCTGCCTGATTGATCCAGCGACGTTGTTGCCCGCACAGTCTGCATCGACGGCAACGCCGTAGCCCTTTTTGGCAAAATCACTAATGATGCTGTATGCAAGCTCGGCTGTTTTAACATGGTTATATCCTTGCTCTTGTAAGAGCTTACGGATTTCGTCCGTCGATATACGAACAAGATGGAAGTGTTCGGCGAGAGGTTTGATGACAGTAGTTTTCCCCGCGCCAACGAGTCCAATCGGACACAGGAAAAATTGCCGCTCCGGAATCTGATCAGGAATGATGAGCTGTGCAGTATAAAGATTCTTGATGCGTTCAAAGGCGGCGTCATCAACGACCAGACCATCCGTTGATTCCCATTCCGGGCTCCCGATTATTTTCTTAGAAGTATGATTCATATTTGTTACAGAGAGTAGCATTTTGCTTCCAAGAGTTCTATTCCCTTGTGACTCCAACGAAAAATACAGCTGATGTCAGCTGTATTTTTCGTGGCAGGGGCTAGTACACGACGTTAGAACTCTGACTCAACACGTGGTTGGCTAAAATGAGGTTTATCCTCAAACCAAAAGTGATTGAGACCTGAGAGCGATTGACTAGGTTGTGGATATTGACCAGAGGAGGCCCGATCGTTAACGCCATAAGGATCCAGTTTTTGGTTTAAACCTGTTACCAAATCCTTTTCATGCAGTTCAATATGTAATTGAACAATGCCGTTCGTTGCCCCAGTTATTCCCGCTGTCCCCAAAAATTCACCTGCCCTGATTGTAAAACCGTCTTCGTTAAGAACACGTTTTCCATCTTTTCCCAAAAATTGTAGTGGTATGTTCGAGCTAACCTCATCGAGGTGGGCGTAGATGGTGTTGTAATGCTTACGATCCATGGTTTTATAAATGATGACGAACTTTCCCCACGTGTCACTTGTTCCGTGGAACGCCATTCCATCATGCATTGATGCGACAGCAAAGGGTAAGTAGGCGTCGTCCAAGATGAGAACGTAATCAATACCCTTGTGAGCTTCGCCGGGAGTATCGCCGATGACGCCATCGTATGCCGAAAATCCCTCAACGAGCTTTACGCGAGAATCGGAGAAGGGATAGTTTTCTAGAAACTTTTCCATAACGGTTGAATACATTCAGGGTAGCAAGAAAAACAAAAACCAGCCAGCAGTTAACTAGTCGGAATTTGGCAGGGGCTAGTACGCGATGTTAGAACTCTGTGCTTAAGTACTTAGGCCCCAGCCAGCATTTTTTTTAATTTTTTGATAGGGATATATTGAGAAATCTTTTCAGCATTGTCATAGAGTATTCTTTCATCGAACTCGGCTAGATTCAATAATTCATTTAAGTCGATTATGATGTCTGGCTGGCCTTCTCGGATTCGACTATCGCTACCATCCTTAAATCTGACTCGAAAGTGTGAAGGCGATTGATTGGATAGTGTTTGCCCGGGCGTGGAGTTAATTTCTTTGACAGTTTCAATTGGTACAGGCGCTTTTGTTGGATCGCTGGTAGCGGTAAATATTACGTTAGAATGTATTGGTACCAGCTGAACAGGAATAAGGTCGTGTTTCAAAATGCCAATAAGTTTCAGTAATTTAAATACCACCAATCTATTATGTCCATCAATGACTCCAAAATTTAAGGATGGGTCCGTTACCGTATCTCGATCGCGTATTTTTTCGAATGCCCACTCGCTTGTGAGTTCCATGACCGATATCGCCGGACCGCGGTAACCGCTTCTGAGTATCGAAACGAAAACTTCTCTTAACTTTTGCGGGTCATGGTCTTCGTGTATCCCGATCGCATCTGGACGAATAAAAATAATTTTTACCTCGAGATCGCAGTCCGCACTCCTGCGAGCATTTTGAATTTCAATTTTTGGCCAGAGATATCTCAGCGTTGCTGTTTCTGGATAAAGTACTTTTTTCATAGGGATGTTTGCCTCAGGCTTTCTTTGATTCTTTTCAGAAGTGGTACAGAAATCGATCCACTGTGTTTCACTGCACGCTCCCGCAGCCGTGCAGCTTTTTCTGAAATATACGCTTCATAATACACAATACGAAATGGACGATATGGTTTGAGTGAGAGAGTTTCTCCCGAGTTGTGCTCAATGAGCCGCCGTTCAAGATCGCTGGTAGACCCTTTATAAAAGTAGTCTGGTTTCGAGGTGCTTTGAAGAATGTAGAAAAACCACATATAAAGCCATTGTAACAAAAGAACGCCCGAAGGCGTTCTTTTGTTGTCATATCGGTACCAGAGACGTGACCTGTACCTTATCGGTGGCAGGCCACGTCGGTCGCGACCGACGTGGCAGGGGCTGGCGGACGAGTTCGGAACTTTTGACTGGCCTGTGTTATATCAGGATATGTGTGTTTTTCCGCAGGTGGCGGTGCGAGTTTTGGGTTGGGAATTACACATAAAACCTGCTTACGAATGAGCGTTTAGGGTACACTCGTTTCATTGACAAAAATGACTTTTTCTGGTTTACTTATGGGTTGGTCCTTCCCAATTCCATAGTCAATTTCACTCCTCTTTCCCGCCCGTCACACCCCCCACTCCCACCGGAGATACCCATGATTCCTGCCTTTGGCCCTGGTGAAACCGACCGCGTC
>JBBTSN010000079.1:0-2270 GCA_038078775.1 Patescibacteria group bacterium
TTACTGCGGCCATGAGCGCATCAATTTGCTCCTTTGCAAGGCCCATACCACCAATCGTAAGCGGACGGCCAAAGAATGTTCGTAAGCTTTCGTCGGTTCTCTGTTCAGTGACGCGTTGCTCTAAGAGAAACGCTAAACGCTTCATGAGTAGCTCTGAAAATGATAAATTCACATTGTTTGCCAAGCGCTGCGCAAACTGATCTGCTGTTATTGATTCTTTTCCTATTTCTTTTTGACTAAACGTGGCCGGATCAAACCCCCACGCAACGAGTTGCTCTTGAACACCTGGCACAAATATTCGCAAAGGCAATAAACGCACACCCACAACATTAGCAGCAACTTCCACAGACTGTTCCTTTGTCATTCCAAATGCCTCTTCAATCAAAGAAGGAATTTCTTTTATTTCTAATTGCTTATCCAAAACCGCATCCGTCACGTCGAGTAGTTCACTCAAACGATCTCTGGGGAGATCGTATTTTTCCATTACAGCTTCAAGATCAGCGTATGCATCGCCGTCTTGTAGGAATCTTTTTACCTGTGGAATTTTTAGCAGATTCGCAAGGGACATAGGGCTCTACTAAATATACCTCTGCGTTGCGTCGAGTGAACTTCTGAGTTCTTTAATTTTATCCATGGCGCCCTTATCCATACCCGCAATAGTTGCGTCATGATTTGCTTTCGCAGCCTGAAGGTCAGCTTCACGCGCTTCACGATCAAGTATTGAAGCCGCTTTCAAAGCCGTTGCTGCGTCGGTAATATCTTTTAACAACGCCTTTACCTGTGCTTCGGTTACACCATTGCGAGCTTTTATTTCTTTTGCATCAAGAACTATCTTCATTTTCTTAAGAGCGTCTTTTACTTCTGTTGAAGAACGCGCTCCTGCGCTCACCATGTTTTTCATCTTCTCAAAAGATTCTTTTGACATGGCATCAAACGTCGCCTTTGAGACATCGTAATCAGCATTATTCAGAGCTGCATCTTCTACATGACGAATTGCGGAAGGATCTTCTGTTACAAAGCTCTTGAATTTCTTTCGATCGGAAAGATTGTAACTAGCATCATACGTAGTGCCCGCGGCAAATGAAGTACCCAACCGTGCGCTTGCTGCGGCAGTACCAAATGTCTTTGCGGTAGCTTGGATAAGATTTTTTCGAATAGCTGCAAGCTCATCTTCGTGGAAATTCTTTGCACGATTTGGGTCAGCCTCAATGGCTTTCAACTGTGCTGTAAGTGTGGTAACCATTGCTGCACCAAGCGTTGCCCCATCTCCACCAAGGCGAGAAAAAGCTCGAGCATGATCATCTATTTTAGCACCGCTTGCGTTCAATCCCGATCCTGGTGCTGCAGGGTCCTCGGTAAACATTGCAGGACTAAATGACTTCATTACCTCATTTGATGCTCCTTGTACTTGATCTTTCTGCCTGTCGTTTAGTTGATCAAGTCTTGTGACAAACTTTCCATCCTTCTTCTCGGAAGTTACCGAGGAAGCGAGCGCAAAAATAACGTCAGGATTCGTAACTGCTTCATTACGAATCATGTTGCTCTTAAAGTCATCCGACTTAATAAATTCTTGTACCTTTTCACGAGGAGCGGCGTGTGTGTAGAGATCGAGATATTTTGTACGTGCTTTATCCCATGTTTCTTTATCAACCGAGAGATGACCAGCTTCATCTTCATGCTGCAAATCCTGAAGAACTTTCGCTACGTGTTTATCAAAACTTCCTGCTTCAACTTTTTCTGAAGTTTTCTTAAAAGACTCTGCAAAAGCTTTATCGCTGAAAAGCAGACCCTTGAGCTGTCCTGCATCCGCAGTTGCTTCAATAGATTTTTCTCCAGTTCCTTGAATAAACTGTCGCAAACGAGCAGCTTTTTCTTCTTTGGTCATGTGGCTCACGCGTTCCTTTGCGGCCTTTGCCTCGGCTTCACTTACCTGATGTTCTTGCGTATTCAAATAACTTCCCGCGCCCAGCATTGCATTTGCGCCAAGCGGAAGCGAAAGCATTCCCGCTTCTGATGCACGCTTGAGCATGTTACCAAATTTCTTTTGACTATCTGCGCTTGCTCCCACTAATCCCGCAGCCCCTCCACCCAGTTTCCCAACAATACCAGAAAGATCATCGGCAACTCCGGCTTGAACGTTTCCTACTCCTGTTGCAAGCTTGCTTCCCGCCTTTGCCATTGCCGCACCACGATTCTTTGCATAGCCTTTCATGTCCATAACATTGGTTGGAATAAGTGCTACCTGTTTATCTAGCGCACTAGAAGCAGAT
>JBBTSN010000080.1:0-2068 GCA_038078775.1 Patescibacteria group bacterium
AAACGTTTTTTGAAAGACGTACTCAATAATACTTGTTGAATGTGCGGCGATCATTTTCCATGTTTCTGGATTCTTTTGCACAATTTCATCAGGATCTTTTCCTGCACCTTCGGGAATAACCAAACAACGAATATCAAAATCTTCTCCCGATGACTGCAATCCAAGTCCAAGTTCGAGCGCGCGCTTCGCGGCTGCAAATCCCGCCGCATCATCATCAAGACAAAAAATGATACGACGCGTGTAGCGGCCGAGCTGCCTAAGCTGCGACTCAGTGAGTGCAGTGCCTGATGATGCAACCACATTCGCAACTCCCGCGCTATGCGATGCGATTACATCTAAGTTTCCTTCAACCACAATTACTTCTCCTGTTTTTCGGATTGCTTGTTTTGCGAGATGAAGACCGTAAAGAACATCACTCTTTTTGTAGAGTAATGTTTCGGGTGAGTTTACGTACTTTCCGCCTTCATCAGCACCCGGAGTTCCGGGAATAACGCGGCCCGTAAATGCGATTACCTGACCTTGCGCATCGGAAATAGAAACCATGATGCGATTTCTAAAACGATCTACAACGCCTTCTCCACTTTTTCGCTGGAGCGACAATCCTCCATCAACAAGTTCGGCATCGGTGAATCCTTTCTTTTTAAGTGCGCTTGTTAACGAGTCCCACGCATCGGGTGCTGCGCCAAGACGGAAAAGCTCACGAAGTTCGGAGGAGATGTTCCGGGTGTCGACGTAGGTTCGGGCAACGGCGCCGTTTGGATACTCACGGAGTACGAGCGAATAGTATTGTGCGGCCTGATCGTACATTTCGAGCATGCGCTCGCGTTTATCTTGAAGACCTGGAGTTTGTGGGCGAAAATCGGGAATCTCTACCCCTGCGCGCCGACCCAGATGACGAAGTGCCTCGGGAAACGTCATCCCCTCCATTTCCATAACGAAGGAAAAGATATCGCCGCCTTTATCGCATCCAAAGCACTTATAAAGTTGGCGTTCACGAGAAACGTGAAAAGAGGGCGAACGTTCGGTATGAAACGGGCAAAGACCCTTCATGCTCCCGGTGCCTGCAGGCTTAAGCTGAACATATTCGCTAATAATTTCGGCGATCTCAAGCTTTTGTTTAATAAGGTCTTTTGGCTCCATAGCATCTCAATCGAATATCCGCATTCTAAGGGAGTTTAGACGCATTCGCAACTGGTTCCCCTATGGCCCTATTGCCCCTTCTTGCTTGAGACGAATAACTTTTTGTTCACTTCCCCGATTATATCCGCCTGTTTTTCCATCACTCCGTATAACACGGTGACACGGAACTTCTGGATTGTAGTTTTTATTAAGGATGTTTCCGACTGCACGAAATGCCGCAGGACGTCCGGCAAGCTGCGCAACTTCTTTATAGGTAAGTGTTTTTCCTTGGGGAATTTTACGTACAATGTTGTAAACAATTTTTGAGAAATCTGTTTGCATAGTCTAAGGGAATCTTTTATGGGTTGAGGCGAAGGGAGTGAGGGGGATATCTCTGTATGTTTCTTATTTGTCTACGATATTCTGGACAAATTATTTTCTATCGCAGCGCTCCCTGCAGGCCCTATGTACTTTTCTATATAAAAATCTATCCCTTCTCTTTCTCCCCTTCTTTAAAAAGACTCCCTTCAGATCATTACAACTTCTAGTGAACAAGCACATTCACCTTTACCTTTGCAACACGTGGTTCTTTTTTTACGCGCTGATATTTTGCTTGCATGGTTGCTGATGCAAGAATGTGTCCTTCCATTGCGCGATCGAGAATGTGTCGCTGCGTTCCGCGAGGTAAGTCGAGTACAACATCAAGTGCAAAAACCATGAAGCGATACTCGTGTTCGCCATAGCTTGGGCATGGTCCGCCGTATCCAATTTCACTGAAGTCAGTTTCCCCTTCAACTACACCTTTTGGCAAACCATCTTCTTCAATGAGGTGGAGACGAGGGTCGATATTCCATACCGACCAGTGAAGCCAGTTTCCGCTTGGCGATTTTGGATCATCAATTATGACAACCAAACTCGCTGAATCTCCTGGAACGTCCGAAAAGCGCAA
>JBBTSN010000081.1:0-4808 GCA_038078775.1 Patescibacteria group bacterium
GCGTGCCAGTGTCGGGGTGGGTGTCGCTGTCTGAGCCGGGCTCGGTGCCGGTCTCGGTGCCGGTCTCGGTGCCGGTGTCTGTATCGGTGTCGTGGGTGTCTGTGTCGGTGGCCGGTTCGTTTACCGCCGCCACCAGGCCGGGTGGCGGCGGCAGCTGTCCTTGTTGGCAGCCAAAAAAGCTACCAAGGACCCACTGCAAAAAGAGGAGAATAATCATCTCTCTCTCCTTTTAGGGTTATGGGAACGGAAAAATGATTATTCATTTCCCCGTATCTCCACCTTAGTTATAGCATAAAAATGCCAAAAATTCAATACTTTGTTATTCGATACTTGGTTTTTCGATGGTTTCAATTTCAAGGAGTTCGCCTACTTCGCCTGAGGTGATGCGTACGACGTCTTTTGAGAGTTTGCGTAATTCGTTTGCCGATTGATTGAATTGACTCACGGTTGTTCCGAGATTTTTCCCCATTTTATCGTGAAATTCTGCGAAAGATGAGAAATGGCGATGGAGTTCTTTGACCTGTTTTTTAATTTCTCCTGCGTTTTTTTCAATTTTCATGGCGTTGAGCGCCTGGAGAATGGTTTGGAGATATGCGAGGAAGTTTGTTGGTGAAACGATAATGACGCGATACTTCCCTGCCGCGCGTTGTAAAATATTTTCGCTGTTTTCCTCGGTGTTTGAGCCGATTTTATTGGTGAGGAGGTCGTAATAGAGTGCTTCATGGGGAATGAACATGAAGGCGAAATCTGTTGTGCCTTGGGAAGGTTGAATGTATTTGGTTGTTTCTTGAATGCGGCCTTTGAGATCATTTATGAAAAGTTTTTCGAATTTGAGACGTTCTTCTTCTGTGGTTGCCTCTACACAACGATTGTAATTTTCGAGCGTGAATTTGGAATCGATAGGAACGATTTTTTCGTTTACAAAAACGACCGCGTCGGCGATGGTTGCATCGGGGAACGTGTACTGCATTTGAAAGGATTCCGGAGGAAGGGTGTTTCCAAGGAGGGACTCAAGATAAAATTCTCCTAAAATGCCGCGTTGTTTTGGGTTTTTGAGAATGTCCTGCATTTTTTGGAGCTGTGAGGAGAAATCGAGCACTTGTTTGTTGGTGCTATCTAAGGTGGTGAGGCGAAGGGTGACGTCTTCAATGAGTTTTGATGTTTGAGAAAATTGCGTTTGCATTGAACGATGGGATTCTGAAAGACCACGACCCATTTGGTCGTTCATGGTGTTTAAATGCTGTGAGAGCTCTTTACGTGACTCTGTTTGGAGTTGGTAGAGTTCCTGGCGTTGTTCGGTTGAAAGGCGTTTAAGATCGGTGAGTTCTTGTTTAAGAGACTCGAATGTGCTTAAAACTTCGCTAGAGTTAGCAGAATTCTTTTTTGCGTGTGTAAAAAGTACAATCCCGATAAGTACGAGAATAAGGAGAGTGATAACAATGAGGAGAGGGTCCATAATGATTGACTGCGAAAGTTTGGTTATTTATACTTGATTGGTGTTCTTTTTGCGAGTAGAAAAGATTATAGCATAAAGAGCGAACATTTACCGAACAGTGTGAATAAGATGTTTCATGTGGAACATATAAAATACCCTGATTCACGTGAAACATTCTGTCCCCATAGTTCAATTGGATAGAACATGGGCGTCCTAAGCCTGTGATCCTGGTTCGACCCCGGGTGGGGACACCATTTTGTGAATCACGTCGTTCGCGAACGACGTGATGAAGTTGGGAAGAAGTGAAGTTATGAAGTTTGAGGATGTTGATAAGTTTGGATCAAAGTTGCACGTGAAACATATATTTATTTGTCTTTGTGGATAACTTTTAATCTGTTTGCTTTGTTCTGTGGATAAATTTGCTTGTTAGCGATAGATAAAATCTCTCCGGTGCCATTTCGAACAGTTTATATGACCGTTCCATGTGGATAATTCGGAGAGATTTTTTATGTTGTGTGTATAACTTGTGTACAAATGTATATTCATTGTTTCACGTGGAGCAGTTTTGTTTTTCTGTTATAAAAGTGTGTATAACTTTATTTTTGTTTTGAATCGTGATTTGGTCCCTGTGCATATTTGTTTAATATTAGCCAATATACTGACCATATCAAATGTTTCACGTGAAACTATATTGTGGATAAGATGTGAATAAGATTGTGAATAACTTGTGCACAGTATTTATGTCAAAGATAGCGTTGACAAACTTATCCTCATGTTGTCCACACTCGGCTTTTTTTTGGAGCTATACTGGGCACATGATCTCTCATCGTGCCAAGAGATTCTTTTCGTTCATAAAAAAGGGCTTTTTTTTAGCTTTTGTTTTTTGTTTTCTTTTTTCTACCCGCCAGGCGTTTGCTGCGATGTCGTCTACAAATTACTTGCTTCAGTGGGATTCTCTCTCGGTTGGAAGCT
The DNA here is from genome assembly GCA_038078775.1 of Patescibacteria group bacterium. Classification (GTDB taxonomy): domain Bacteria; phylum Patescibacteriota; class Patescibacteriia; order UBA9934; family UBA9934; genus JAGORL01. Next base: position 2,408 of record JBBTSN010000081.1, read on the forward strand.
CTGATACGCAGAGTTCGTCGAGCTATCGTGTTCGTTCCTCTGTTGATTTGGGTCTTTCCGCTGAAGATATGACCTCGTCTTCGTATGGATTAGATGGAGGTTATCGCGGAGGAGTTTATGATCCCGTTTCAACGTTTCGTATTTTTAGTCAGGATTCTTCAAGCCAGGTTGCGGCTACTTCTTTTTCGGGGAGTACGGTTGTTGTTACCAGTGCTGCGGGTTTTGCAAGTGGAGATCGGGTTCTGCTCGTGCAGAATGAAGGAATTTCTCAGGTTTCGGCTATGGGGAGTATTACTTCAATTGTTGGGAGTTCCATTACTGTAGATGTGTTTTCTGGCGGTTCCCAGGTTATTTATGGTTCAGGGGGTGATTATGTGTATAAACTTAACTCTGACGGAACGACGTTGCCGCTTGGGGGTCCTACTTCGTCTACGGTAGTGACAGGCGTTATTGGCTGGGAAGCAACTGCGGATATTCAGACGGGATACTCAGTGTATATTATGGAAAATACGAATCTTCAGACAACGAGCCTTTATGAAGTCCCTGACGTTTCTGACGGTTCTGTTTCTGTAGGATCTTCGGAATATGGCGCTATTTCTTCTGATGCTTCGCTTGCAAGCTCTCTTTTTGATACACAAGATGCTCCTATTACTTCTGTTCCTCAACTTGTGGCTTCGCGTGCAGCGGTTACCTTTGAAGGACGTGATTATCTTACGTTAAAACTCGCAATCAGTTCGTCTCAACAAGGTGGAGCATATTCACACAACCTTACGCTTCTTTTTGCGGGAAATTATTAGTATGTTTTTTTCTTGTTTCCGAAGAGGAGTGATATCGTTTTTTGTTGCGTTCACTTTTTTTCTTCCGAGCGCATGTTTTGCGTTTGACGTGTTACCTTCGGTGAGTGATGTGTCTTTTTCTGCAGAAATGGGAGAAGTTACGCAGCTTATTTCTGTTTTTAACAGAGGCGTTGATCAGAAAATGTATGATGCGGAGATACAGTTGATTATTTTTGCGCCAGACGGAAGCATTGCAGGGTTTTCTGATGTACCTTCGGTCATAGGCGCGAGTGTCTCCCCGAAAATTGCGGAAGTGCCCGCGGATACTGAACAAGTGTTTACGGTAGTGTTTTCTCATGCTGAGCAGGTGACACCTGATCAGGTTTTTGGGCTTGTTATTCATGAAAGGGAACTTGAATATCAGCAACTTTCTTCAGCATTTGTTGCGTTTATTTTTCCTGAAGGAGTTGCTTCGGCCGGTTTTGAGGCTTCGTTTCGTATTGATGCCTTTTCGGTAACTTTGACCGAGGGAGTGCTACAGGGGGTCGTGCAGTTTACGAATACGGGTACCGTTGTAGCGAAGCCAACATCAATTATTCTTGCTCAAGATATGTTTGGGCGTGAGCTTGCTCGTTCAGTTTTTGCTGAGCAGACAGGTCGTCTTCCTGTGGGAACTACGAGAGTTATTGTTGATGTATTACCGTATGATCATTTTGGTTTTTGGCACGTTGGAGGGCCGGTATCATTTTCATTATTGAGCGTTGTAGATGAGGGTGGCGTTGTGCAGTGGGCATCTGTTGAGCTTTTTACGACTCCTGGAAAAGGGGTGATTGCCGTGATGGCATGCAGTGCATTGTTTTTTGCTGGTGGAGCCATTTTTTTGTTGAAGAGACGAGGTATACTACAGGCGTGAAACGTTTTTGTTTTGAGAGATTCGTGTACTTTTTTTTGTCGCTGCTTTTGTTGCCGATACATTTTGTTTTTGCTACGGAACTCTCGTCGGTTTACGCCACTTCTACAACACATCTTACCAGTGCGTCAGCAAATTATAAGTTTTACCTTACCCTCAGTGGTTCTGCTTCTTGGGCGGAAGGAGAGAGTTTAGTTCTTACGTTCCCTTCCGGGTATAGTCTTTCTTCTTTTACCGAAGATGACATTGATGTTGCTGATGATGGTGTTGATCTTACTACAGCGGCAACATGTGCGGGTTCTGAACACATGGGGGTGAGTATTTCTGGACTTGTTGTAACATTTGAGATGTGTGCGGGTGATGGGGGTGCTATTGCGAGTAGTTCTGTTGTTGAAATTGAGCTTGGTCTTAATGCCTCGGCTTCTGGTACGAGCGTATATCAAGTTACCAATCCTTCCGGTGTTGGGAGCTATTTTATTGCCTTGAGTGGAACATTTGGTGCTGGTGGTTCGGTTATTGTTCCTATTACGGCAAGTTCTGGATCGGGAGTTTCGGTGACCATTCCTGAAGTTTCTTCTGGTGGCGGTGGTGGCGGTAATCCAGATCGAGACCTTGATCCAGATCCTGAACCAGAGCCTGAACCAGAGCCTGATCCTGAACCAGAGCCTGATCCTGAACCAGAGCCTGATCCTGAACCAGAGCCTGATTCTGAACC
>JBBTSN010000082.1:0-1971 GCA_038078775.1 Patescibacteria group bacterium
TCAAGCTCATGCAAAACGCTCGTCTTTTTCCCTTCAAAAAATCGCATGAGCTGTGCAATACCACGTCGATACGCTCGTGCAGAAATAGTTTCCGTACACACGCCCGGACACTTTTTTAGTTGTGCATCAAAACACGGTTTCCCATCTTTATTTCCTTTCTTGAAACCAAACGAACGCTGACCCGTAAAAAGTTCAACGGGAAAATTCGACCCTCCAGGCGGCGTACAAATCGTCCAAGGCATTACCGGACGAAGTAAATCGAGCGCAAGTTTAATTGCGCGGCCATTCGTATATGGACCGTATACTGCCAAGAAATATCGCTTTGCTTTCTCAGAAAGCTTGCGCGAAAACGGCTGAATACCCAAACGCTCCAAATCACGCCCACGCAATAACAACGGACGAGGAAAAAGTTCGTTCGATAAACAAAAGTACAAAAAGCTTTTGTCATCTTTTTCAAGAATATTATACGGGGGCTGATGTTCACGAATTTGATTTGCTTCGAGCACCAACGCCTCAATGACGGTTGGCGTTTCAATATACTCAATGCGTGCAATATTCCGTACCAAATCCTCAATGCGCGCATCATGCGCTTTGGTAAAGTACGATCCTACGCGTTTCTTGAGACTTGTTGCTTTGCCAATGTATAAAAGCTTCTCCGAAGCATTATAGTAAAAATAGACTCCCGGATTTTCTGGAAGTTCATGTTGTTCTCCGCCTTTGGCGGATTTTACGATGATGTGCAAAGGGATCATAAGGAGACATGTCATCTCGAACGAAGTGAGAGATCTTCATGAATCCTGAAGATTTCTCGCTTCGCTCGAAATGACACAATCAACGCAAGTATTTCTTCAAATAATATCCCGTATGGCTCCTCGCATGACGTGCCACATCTTCCGGCGTTCCGGCAATAACTAGCGTTCCACCCTCAGATCCTCCCTCAGGACCCATATCAATAACCCAATCAGCGGTCTTGATCACATCAAGATTGTGCTCAATAACCACCATCGAATTTCCCTTATCAACTAACCGATGAAGAACTTCGAGTAATTTCTTCACATCATCAAAATGGAGACCCGTCGTAGGCTCATCGAGCAAGTACAACGTTTTTCCTGTCTGACGTTTACTCAGCTCAGATGCAAGCTTCACGCGCTGCGCCTCACCGCCAGACAGCGTCGTAGCACTTTGTCCTAGACGAATATACGACAAACCAACCTCATTAAGTGCACGAAGTTTTGCGGCAACGTCAGGAATATCAGAAAAAAATTCCGCAGCCTCCTCAATGGTCATATCGAGCACCTGCGAAATGTTCTTTTCCTTAAACATGACTTCAAGCGTTTCGCGGCTAAAACGCTTTCCCTTGCAAATTTCACATGTCACATACACCGTCGGCAAAAAGTGCATTTCAATTGCAATAAGTCCATGACCTTCGCAATGTTCACAACGACCTCCGGGAACGTTAAAGCTAAAACGTCCTGGCTTGTATCCGCGCACACGTGCTTCTTCAGTTTGCGTAAACAATTCGCGAATCGGCCCCCAAGCTCCGGTATACGTTGCAGGATTTGAACGAGGTGTACGGCCAATGGGTGACTGATCAATCAAAATCACCTTATCGATATACTCCATTCCTGTAATCGACGTGTGCGGTTCGGGATTTTCAGATCCTCCATTCAACTTCTTTGCAACCGCAACGTACATGGTGTCATGCGCGAGCGTTGATTTTCCGCTTCCCGAAACTCCTGTAACGCATACAAATTGCTTCAAGGGAAAATCAACATCGACATTTTTGAGATTGTTTCCTTTCGCACCACGCACCTTAATAAATCCCGCATCACGATGACGACGCTCTTTTGGCACCGGGATTTCTAAATCACCGCGTAAATATCCTGCAGTACGCGAATTCTTGTCCAAAAACACATCAGGCGTCTTTACTGCAACAACCACATTTCCACCATGCACACCCGCACCCGGACC
>JBBTSN010000083.1:0-2079 GCA_038078775.1 Patescibacteria group bacterium
GAGGACGTGTCGCCGTTGTGTACGGAAAAGATTCTTCAACGTTTGTGGGAGCATTGAGCGCGGGTACGCATGCTGCGGGTGGTGCCGCTGCTAGTGGAGGTGCTGCGGTGAGCGGATCGAACGGAACAGTGTATTCGGCGGATGGCTATGGTCCCGCTATCTCATCGTCTGTCACAGCAGATGCTGATGCAGACGGTTATCTTGATGCCGTCGTGTTTACGTTTAATGAAGACGTTGATAGCGCAACTGTTGCGGGCGCTGATTTCTCGGTAACGGGTTATACAGTATCTTCCGCATCTCGTACCGCAGACTCGGTAATCACGATCGTGCTCACCGAATCCGGTACTGCCGACACCGATGCAGTTCCTCTTTCAAGTATTTCAGGATCAATCAGTGATTTGACTGCAAACGCAACAACATCCGGATCAACAACTCCATCCGACGCCGCCGCCGCAGTCTTCCTCTCTGCCACCACCTCCGACAACGACACCGATGGACAGATCGATCGTATCCTCGCAACCTTTAGTGAAGACATCTCCTCGGGTACGGTTGCCGGAGCAGATTTTACCGCTACAGGGTACACCGTTTCTTCTGCATCACGTACTGCAGACTCGGTTATCACTATTGTGCTCACCGAATCTGGTTCCGGAGATACCGACGCGGTGCCTTCAACGAGTGTTGTTGGGTCGATTAGTGATCTTGTTTCGAGCGTCACTACCTCGGGAACGAAAACACCGACTGACGCTGCATCCCCCGTCCTTCTTTCTCAAAATTATAAAGATACAAACACAAATGGAACGATTGATCGTTTTGACCTCACCTTTTCTGAAAATATTGCCTACGATGAATGTGAGACGGGAGATTATACGATTGGAGGCGCCGATGTAGGTTCGCTCGCCATCTCTGCATGTGCAGCTTCCGGAGATGATTTACAACTTACGGTAACAGGAGGGGCAACAAATGATACAAATATTACTGTCACCGTTGCCTATACCGCCGCAAATGGCACCGCAAATTCTTTGGATGACAGCACGAACAACGCAGTTACAAACATATCTGCCGCGACACTTTCAGATGCTGCTTCTGCCATTTTCCTCTCAGGTTCAACTGCTGATAGCGATGTTGATGGGCAAATCGATCGCATTCTTGCGACGTTTAGTGAAGATATTTCCTCGGGATCTGTCGCGGGAAGCGATTTCACTGTCACAGGATTTACGGTTTCCTCTGCATCGAGAACATCGGATTCAGTCATCACCATCGTTCTCACCGAATCAGGAGCGGATGATACGGACGCTGTGCCATCCACAAACATTGTCGGGTCGGTGAGCGATGCGGCATCAAATGCCACAACATCAGGAACGAAGACACCGAGCGATGCTGCGGCTGCCGTTTTTCAATCTGCAACGACTGCCGACAACGATGTTGATGGTCAGATTGATCGTATTGTTCTCACGTTCAGTGAAGATATCACGTCTGGATCTGTAGCCGGTGCTGATTTTACCGTTTCCGGCTTTACGGTTTCTTCTGCATCTCGTACTGCAGATTCGGTCATCACTATTGTACTCACGGAATCAGGAAGCGCCGATACCGACGCAACGCCCTCGACGAGTGTCGCTGGATCCCTCAGTGATAGTGCGTCAAACACAACAGCTTCGGGAACGAAAACACCCAGCGATGCTGCAATCGCTGTACTCCTCTCAGGAACTACCGCGGATAATGATACTGACGGACAGATTGATCGTATTCTATTAACATTCAGTGAAGATATCACGTCTGGATCTGTAGCCGGTGCTGATTTTACTGTTTCTGGTTTTACCATTTCCTCTGCATCAAGAACGTCAGATTCGATCGTAACTATTGTGTTCACAGAATCGGGCACTGCGGACACGGATGCAACACCACTTTCAAGTGTTTCGGGTTCTCTCAGCGATGGAGTTGGGAATACCACTACTTCGGGGTCAACAACCCCAATCGATGCCGCCTCCGCAGTCTTCCTCTCTGCTACAACCGCCGACAATGACACTGATGGACAGATCGATCGTATCCTCGCAACCTTTAGTGAAGACATCTCCTCGGGTA
>JBBTSN010000083.1:2179-4949 GCA_038078775.1 Patescibacteria group bacterium
GTGATCTTGTTTCGAGCGTCACTACCTCGGGAACGAAAACACCGACTGACGCTGCGGGTCCAGTTATTCTTGCACTTTCTCCTGCAGATGGGGATACAAATGTGAGTGCAAGCGTTGATGTTGTTGTAACATTTTCCGAGCCCATTACAACGGGAAGTTTTGCATATACGTTCAACAGAACTCCTACCGGGCTTTCGGTCGCATGGAATGGTACTAGTGAAACAGCAACTATTTCTCATTCTGGTGGGTTTGATAGCGGACAAGATATTACATTTACCGTTACGGTTGCGCCAGATGTTTCTCTGAATGCGCTTGCTGGAGCGTTTGGCGTCACTCATCCGGCAACATTTGCCGTGCAAAGTTCATCATCTAGAAGAACACCCGAAGATACAACCCCAGCATCGCTTACCATTGTTTATCCCAATGGAGGGGAATTGTTTGATGGAGGTGAGAGGGTTTCTCTTGTCTGGACGCAGGTTAAAACAGCTGGCCGGGTAAACGTCTCTTTTTCAACGAACGAAGGGGAGTCTTGGGAGGATGTAGCGATACTTGTGCAAAACACCGGTGCGTATCTTTGGACGATTCCCACAAGTCTTTCGGGGGAGGATGTCATGATTAAAGTTGTTGCGACAGATTTAGTAACTGAGGTAGGAGATACGACGGAGGTGTTTTTTATTGAACATGAGGACACGATAGAGGAGCAAGAAGAAGATGAGGAAGTTCTTGAAGAAGAACAGCCTGGGGAAGCGGGAAGTGGAACTCAGGAACTTGGAGTAGCAGTTGGTTCATTAATTAAACTTGCGGACGATGGAAATCCTGCAACTTTTGTTGATGCATCGGTATATTTTGTTTCTTCAGATGGAAAAAAGCATACCTTTCCCAGCGAGACGATATTTCGTACGTGGTTTACCGACTTTTCCTCCCTACAAACAGTGTCTGCAGAGACTTTAGCCGCAATTCCCCTTGGAAGAAATATTACTTTTCGTCCTGGAGTATTCATGGTGAAGTTCACCACGAGTAATAAGGTGTATGTTATTGATAGAGACCAAGTATTACGCTGGGTTCAAACAGAAGAAATCGCGACAGCGCTTTACGGCATGTTTTGGAACACGCTTGTGCGTGATATTCCCGACGTGTTTTATAAAAATTATGTCATCGGTACGCCCATTGAAACCAGTAACGAATACAACTCTACCGAGATTATGGAAGAAAATACTGTACCCGTTGAGTAAACACATTACCTATGTCGTCCCACCCGTTCTCTAAAGATAATCTTGCACGATGGTTTTTTATCCTCCTTGCGTTGGTTGTTTTTTATGTGTTTGCGCAGATTATCTCTCCGTTTTTCCTTACCATTTTGACTGCGGTTATGGTTGCGGTGCTCGTTACGCCATTTGAGCGATGGTTGCGTGAGCGATTGCATCATCCGCGTATTTCAACGGCGATTGTTTTGCTTCTTGTTGCCACTGTTATTATTGGACCTCTCGCGATTGCGGGAATTATTGCTGCACGTCAGGCAGTTGATATTACGCAATGGTTTTTGACGAATCCAGATTGGATGGTGCAGGTTTCAAGTGGAACACAACCGTTCTTTTTCTCTCTTCCTCGTGTTGTTCAAGATGCTTTTGGGCTTATTAATTTTCCTTCCCTTGTTCAGATTGTTGCAGAGTGGACGAAAACGCACGGCGCAGAGGTATTTTCTTCCGGAGCTGCGCTTGTTTTTAAGATTTTTATTTTCTTCATCTGTCTGTACTTCTTTTTAGTTGATCGTGAGAAAATTCTTCGTGAAGTGATTTTGCTTAGTCCACTCAAGGACTCGGTTGATAAGAATATTCTTGCTCGTATGGTACAAACCGTGCGGGGTGTGGTGTTTGGTTCGCTTATTGTTGCGTGTATTCAAGGCGTTATTGCGGCGGTTGGACTTACGCTTTTTGGTGTGCCTGGCGCGCTTATTTGGGCGGGACTTGTGGTTATCGCGGCACAGATCCCTATGCTCGGCACGTCAACGATTATGCTTCCTGCGGTTTTGTATTTATTTATTACCGGAAATGTGAGTGCCGGTATTGGGCTTCTTGTTTGGTCGATGTTTGCCGTTGGTTTGGTTGATAATTTATTGCAACCGTTTATTGTGGGAGGAAGGACACGGATGCATGCGCTTCTTATTCTTCTTTCGATGCTTGGTGGGTTGCAGTATTTTGGCCCCATTGGGTTTATTTTTGGGCCTACCGTGCTTGCTGCACTGCTCGTGATTCTTGAAATGTATAAGGGTGGTTTCTTGGAGCGATAAAACAAAGAGCTTTATAAAACCCTCTTGCCTTGTTTCCTTTCTTTTTGTATCTTGGTGCCCGCAAGGCTCCATCGTCTCATGGTTAGTCCGGCTACTTCGGCACAAGTTTTTTTGCCGAAGGCCGGATCCGGCCGTCCGAACGTAATAAGGCTTCGGACGTAGCCGGAGACACGGATAGCATATGTTTACGGTTTATATTCTCGAGAGTCAAAAGAATGGACGGTGGTATATCGGGCATACGGAACATATGCAGGAAAGACTTCTTTTGCATAATGCAGGACGAGTGAGATCCTCCGCGGCTCATATTCCCTATGTCATCGTGCATCAAGAAATGTACGAAATGAGGAGTACTGCGATTGCAAGGGAGATGCAAATAAAAAGATCGGGCATTATTCGTAAGGCGATAAAGAATCGGTTACAACGTGAAAAAAATACGGCTCCATCGTCTAATGGTTAGGACACGGGCTTTTCAAGCCTGTAACC
>JBBTSN010000084.1:0-3643 GCA_038078775.1 Patescibacteria group bacterium
TGAACGAAAAATGAAAACTGCCGCACGCAACGAGCACTTTGAAGAAGCGGTTTTTTATCGCAATAAAGTGCAGGCGCTTGAGCACATCAATGATGTTGCGCTTATTTTGCGTGATGATGATGTTCCTTCGCTACCGCTTTCAAAAGTGAGTGGCGTGGGAGGAGCGAATATTATGGGTCGTATTGAAGCCTATGATATTGCACATATTAGCGGTTCTGCAGCCGTTGCATCGATGGTTGTTTTTGAGAATGGTCGTGCAGCGAAAGAGTTGTATCGTCGATTTAAGATTAAGATTGCGCAAGGGGGAGATGACGTGGCTTCAATGGAGGAGGTTCTTCGTCGGCGTTTGATGCGTGCAGAAAAACAGCCGATGGCATGGCCGCTTCCTGATTTGTTGGTGATTGATGGGGGAGAAGGACAGGTGAATCGTATTCAAGATGTTGTTGAATCGCTCGGAGTAAACGTTCCGGTTATTGGTATCGCCAAGGGATTTGATCGGAAACAAGATCGTTTGGTGAGCGTTGTGCGTCAGCCCGAAGTGTTGCGCGCAGCGAACGCGTACAAAGAAGTGTTGCAACGCGCGCGCGATGAAGCGCATCGTTTTGCGGGGGCCTACCATCGTATTTTGCGAGCACGAAATAGTGGGATTCCGAGGAAAGGTGGGGTGAGGAAATAGCGTTGTGGATAGTTTTGACAAAAGAGAAAAAGATTGTGTAAAGTAGAAATACTCAGGTCGGTTTATACCCGCTCCTGGTGGCAAAAAACTCCCCATTCCTTTTTGGAATTTAGGGAGTTTTTATTTTGTTGGGCCTGTGGGGTCAATGGTAAACCTATCCTGAGTTGCCACCAGGGGATGCCAGTTCGATTCTGGCCAGGTCCACCGCCTCCGTTCATTTGTTGTGGACGGGGGTGTTTGTTTAAATTTTCGCCAAGTTACATGTTCCAAACACGTAGAGCTCATCCATTGCGCGAGTAAGTGCGACGTAGAGAAGATCTTTGCGAATGGTTGCGAGATCTTTTTGGTAGATCTCGTTTTGTTCGGAAGAAGGTATGAAAAGATCTTTATTGATTCCTACGAGGAAAACGCGATCAAACTCGACGCCTTGTGCTTGGCCAACGGTGAGGACATGAAGATTTGGAATGGAGGAAAGTTCTTTTTTGAATGGTTCCAGATAGGACTCGGAGAATCCGATGACGCCGGTTTGCATCTTTTCGTCTTGTTCTTGTGCGAGTGTTTGTATGCGATTGATTTCTGAAGTTGCATCTGCATGTGTTTCTTCGACGACTGATGTGCCTTCTCGTAATTCCTCGGGGATTTCCATGGTGTATCCGAGAGACTGGATGTAATGGAGAATGTGTTTTGTACTTCGATATACCTTATCTAGTTCTATTTTTCTTCCCTCGGCAAACGATTCGCCAACGTCTTCCCATTTTTTAAGCGTACCAAAAAGTACCTGCTGGCGTAGATCACCCACGTAGAGCATTGCTTGAGTTTCTGATTGAATGCATGAACGGAGGATTGAGATTTGTTCTGGGAGATAATTTTGTACTTCGTCGACAACGATGAAAGAATAGGAAAGAGGAACGAGACGCTTTTTGCGAATGACTTCGAATTCTTTTTTACGAAGGAAATATTCCTCCTCTTTTTTGAAAGTGCCTTTGCGCTTGAGGGAATTATTGAGGAGAAGGCTGATGTCGAATCGATCGAATTCGTTGTTAAGTTTTTGTTTTTCGAATTGAGTGAAGTCATCGGTTGAGAAGAATTTTTTGTAGACTTCTCGTAAAGAACCGAAGTGATCTTTGGTGATTGGCAAAGAAGGTGCTTCTTGAAGTGCGAGCATTTTGTGATATTCGTAGGTATCAACTGATGCATCGGTTCCGTTTTGTCGTCGGATGAATGTTGCTTTGTGTATCTCGAGGCGTTCAAAAGCCCATGCTGCAAATGTGGTAACGGTGACGGTGTGAATGCCGAGTTCTGGAAGCAGGCGAGAGAAGTATTGTTTTGTGCTCTCGTCTTGTACAAAAACGATGATGTTTTCGTTGGAGAAGTGTTGTGCGGTTTCGGGGGATTGCAAAAGGAATGCAATGCGGTGGAATGCGAGGGTTGTTTTTCCTGATCCTGCGGGTCCTGAAATGAGAAATGAACCTTTCCAGTCTGCACGAATAACATCATCTTGTGCGCGTTCCATGCGTGCAATAATTTCCGGAAGCATGAAATCGGTTTTTCGACGAGAGAGCTGTTCTTGATAGACAAGTGTTCTTCCTTCTCCAGGAGTTTCACTCGTCATGAAGCGAATTTCTCCTCCCGCAATCATGAATTGATCTTTGCGTGTAAGAATTCCTGACCAGTCTGGATTATCCGGGAGTGGGTACGAGACGGGGCCGAGATCAGCAAAACGAAGCCGTGCGGCGGGTGAGGTCCACGAAAAGATTCCTTTTTCTATAAGAGGGAACTTTGCGAAGTGAATGGTTTGTTCTTTTCCTTCTGAACTCGTGATGTCTCCTCGAAAAAAGAAAGGACTTGGAAAAAGGTGATGAAGTTGATCGAACCGTTCGTTGAAATGTGCGAGAATTTTCATCTTTACCAATCGACTTGATTGGTCTGGATCTGGTTGCCTATATCGTTCGATCGTTTTTTCGGTCATTTGTATCTCTTGAACGATAGCTTCTCGTGCTTTTTGCACGTTTAATCGAGCTTCGTTCAGAAGAATTTCTTTTGTCTTCATATCTAGATAGCATAAAGTATTTTGTCATCAAAAAGAATGACCCCTTGATGGGGCCGTTCTTTTTTTACTTTGCAATGTATAGCAAGGTTATCCCCATTTTTCAACCCCTATTCCTATATAGAGATGCTGAGTGGTGTAAAGTGGTGTCAAATGGCAAAAAGTGGGGGATTGCCATTTCGCTCTCAAAAACCTCACTACAACCACCATGTTCATTGGCGAATTCCATCTCACCATCGACGATAAGGGCCGGTTCGCCGTCCCGGTGAAGTTTCGTTCTGCTCTCGCGACGGGGGCGGTTGTAACGCGAGGGCTGGACACTTCATTATTTGTGCTTACGCAAGAGGCTTGGCAGCGTTTATCGGCAAAAATTGCTGATCTTCCGCTCGGGTCTGCAGCGTCCCGTTCATTCGCCCGGTTCATGCTTGCGGGTGCCATGGACGTGACACTGGATGCCCAAGGACGTTTTGTGGTGCCCGAATACCTTCGGACACATGCAAAATTGCAAAAAGATGCGGTTCTTGTTGGCGTCAACGATCGTTTGGAACTGTGGGATAAGGCAACGTGGGATGCGTATGCGGAGCAAGCTGAGCAACATGCAGAAGCGATTGCTGAATCGTTAGGAGACTTGGGTATATGAACGTGACCCATATTCCGGTGCTCGCTTCCGAAGTGATGGCAGGGCTTGCACTTGCGCCAGGCATGACAGCAGTTGATGGAACGTGTGGCCTTGGTGGGCATACCAAGCTGTTTGTGGAAGCGGTTGGAGAAAATGGAAAAGTATTCGCGTTTGATAAAGACGAACGAAATCTTTCCGTTGCTCGTGAGCGACTTGTTGCGTACGGGAACCGTGTGCAATTTGTGCATGATTCCTATGTACAGGTTGGTGAGTATGTGAAAGACGTGCATGGAATTCTTTT
>JBBTSN010000085.1:0-7814 GCA_038078775.1 Patescibacteria group bacterium
ACTGAGGAGTCGTACCCAAAATGTACGGCGACGAAGGGCGCAGGGAGACGACAAAGCTGGGGACAAACTTGGGCGGTAAAAATGTGTAGGCCGATGTAGCTCAGTTGGTAGAGCAGCGGTATCGTAAACCGCAGGTCACCGGTTCGAGCCCGGTCATCGGCTCCAGAAAGGTCGTTTGTGTCATGCACAGGCGATTTTTCTTTTCTGCGCTATACTGTCTTCATGATTACGCTTCGGAATGTGACAAAAACATATCCTCCTGATGTGCACGCACTTCGCGGAGTTACTTTTCATATTGAACCAGGGGAGTTTGTTTCTATTGTTGGTTCAAGTGGAAGTGGAAAAACAACTATCGCCAAGCTTCTTTCTGCCGAGGAAAAGCCGAGTGAGGGGCAGGTGATTATTGGAGAGTGGGATATTTCTCGTATTCCGCATTATCAAATTCCCACACTTCGTCGTCAGTTAGGCATGGTGTTCCAAGACTACAAACTTCTTCCTAAAAAAACCGTTTTTGAAAATGTAGCATTTGCGCTTGAAGTTGCGGGGGATTCTTCCAAGCATATTAAAGAAATTGTTCCTCAGGTGCTTAAAATTGTGGGTCTTGCCGATAAGGCACATCGCTACCCTCGTCAGCTTTCGGGTGGTGAACAGCAGCGTGTTTCTATTGCGCGTTCTTTGGTGCATCGTCCAAAAATTATGCTTGCCGATGAGCCTACGGGAAATTTAGATGCGGTTACTGCGCGTGAGATTATTGAGCTTCTTAAGCGTATTAATGAATTTGGTACCACGGTTGTGCTCGTTACTCACGATCGGGATATTGTGAATGCACTTAATCGTCGCGTAATTACGGTACAAAAAGGTGAGGTTGTTTCAGATGTTGCAAAAGGAAAATATCATCTCGGCTAGCCTATGCGTGCATTTTTTCGCATGATCACGTTTGCCCTTCAGGGGATCTTTCGTAACTTTTGGCTGTCGTTTGTTACGACATCTGTTCTTTTTCTCACCCTTGTAACCATTAATGCGGTACTTGTGCTTAACGTTCTTGCAAACGCATCAATTCGAGCTATTGAAGATCGCGTGCAGATTGAGCTGTATTTTGTTCCGGGTACGAGTGAAGATGTGGTGAAGTCGGTACGTGGATATCTTATTGGTTTGCCGCAGGTAAAAGATGTAACGACCGTTTCTGCTGATGAGGCACTGGCTTCGTTCACTGAACGTCACGCAAATGATGCCGAAATCCTTGCTGCGCTTAATGAAGTAAGCGGAAATCCCTTTGGTGATGCGCTTCGTGTGCAGGCAGAACATCCCGAAGATTTTCCATTTATCCTTGAGGCGGTGAATAGCCCAGAGTTTTCCGAATACATTAAAGATAAAGATTACGCTGATTATCAAACGGTTATTGAGCAATTGTCTGCGTTTACTGAGCGAGTGTACTGGGGAGGAATTGGGCTTGCAGCGTTTTTCGGCTTGATTTCGATTCTGATCGTTTTCAATACGATTCGTGTTGCGATTTATACGCATCGTGATGAGATTGCGGTAATGAAGCTTGTGGGAGCAAAAGATTGGTTTATTCGTGCGCCGTTTTTGCTTGAGGCAATTATGTACGCGTTTGCTGCGACGGTGATTATGACCATTGTGCTCATGTTTGCCCTTTTCTCTCTTGAGCCGCTTATTACCCGTTTCTTTGCGGGAGTATCAGTAAATCTCTCTCAATTCTACGTTGAAAACGGCATTGCGCTTTTCTTTGCGCAATGGATTGGCCTTTCCCTTTTGGGCGTTGCAACGACCATGATGGCGGTGAGAAAGTTCTTGAAGACGTAATGGGATTTCTCCCCTTGGCAAAAGAGGTTTGATTTGTCATACTGCCTCGCGTCGTGACTCGTCTTGAAGTCGAGTTCGCGTCGAAGAATTCTTCTTAATTTGGAGATAGTTTGGACCTGAAGAAGGAGGATTTGCGAGTCGTACCCAAAATGTACGGCGAGCAAACCGAACTGATGAAGGTTCCAAAATAGCCCAAATTAAGAGGAATTCTATAATCCGGGATCGTCTAATGGCAGGACAGCGGCCTTTGAAGCCGTGAACCGTGGTTCGAGTCCACGTCCCGGAACCATCTAGTACCCGTTCTGGGCGACCTGCCTGCCTACCGGCGCAGGTAGGAACAGGGCACTGGTCCAAGCAAAACCCCCAAGTCGTAAGACTCGGGGGTTTTGCGTTATAAATTCGCCCGTACTATTCTATATTTGAATTGTATGAAGAAAAAATCTCTCATTCTGATCGTCTGTTTGCTTCTCGTTGGATTTTTTGTAGGGAAATACCTCATTGAGCACAGCACTGGCTATGGCGCCGTCGATTACACAAATACAACGATCCCGTCCGGCTTCCTTTTTAGGGAAAAAGAGGAGATATCTGATATCTACCGAATACCCGAAGATTACCAAAGTATTCAACAAATCGGCGGAATGTTTTCCGACACATTTTATTGTCAGAAGCTTGGGAAGAATGCTGAAATCGTCAGCTATTGGAAGCAGACTGCTGGCTACGGAATCACGGGAGGGTGGTCATACCGATTTGCCGTCGTTTGTGGTGATGATTATGTCGTTGTGTACGGCGCTGATCATTTGGGCGAAGCTATTTACGGTCCTTTTTCGCTCAAAGATAATTAATAGTCGTCTTCGGTTCTATCCGACCGGGACAGGGTCAGTGAGCATATAGAAGGGTGCTCGAAAGCCCCTTGAAAGGCCTCAAGCGAGAGAAAATCCAACTCTGTTAAGTATTTCCGAGCGATGCAGACAGCCTAGCCCAGGTGATCCTGGGCGTCATACACGTCCCAGAACAATGAAGATTATTACATAAGATACCCAATGCCCGCCGTGACCGCATTCATCAGAATTGCCGTAGCGATCGCGACTCCTCGGTGTTTGGGGAAAAGGAATGCAAACGCGATCGTTTCAAATGTTGTTACGCCAATTTCTGCAGCAAACCAGTTGATATGATAGTGAAAAAGCGCCCACCAAATGATCGGGTGAGAAATCATGTTGATTCCCGCAACCGTCATTGCGATCTGTTTCCGATTCTCTTTCCACAAACACACCATCGCGATCGGAAGTTCGACCGCGATGGTAAAGAGGAGAAAACTCAGCTCTTGCATGTTATTTCTTCTGACTCACGTTTCGGTATGCGCGAGAAAGGAGCGCCCCACCAAGGGCAATCAAGGCAAAAAGGATGACGTATGGTGTCGCAGAACGCACAGAATTCATGGGTGTCGATGTATCGGTAACTTCGGAGAGAAGCTTTCCATCCTCGTCGTACAACGCCTCTCCAACAAGGCGTACGTTGAACGTCAGATCGTTGAGCGTATCAATGTGATACGTGGAAACGTATGTGGCGGTCGGGTTCGAGTCTGGCATTTCACCGCGAACCAAATCACTGTAGTCGAAGTTCGATGCGCCGGTAACGGTTGCGTTGATGAAATACTGTTGATTTTGGTCAAGCTCGTCCCAGTAGTCCCCCTTCTCGTCATCAATCGCATGTGTGATGCGCACTTGATCATCTTGATTGATTGCAAAGAATGGTTTCCCAATAATGCCACAACCATATTCGCTCGCGAGTGCGGTATCAATCGCGTCTGACGATCTCGCAAGGATTGCGGATGGACCAAAGCGCCCTTGGCTTGTCGCGTAAACATCGTAGTCGGGGAAGTCTGAAAGATTGTCGAAAAACGCACAACTTGTTACTTCGTGAAAGCCCGGATCTGGGGCGATATCAGCTTTTGCAATAAACGGAACGAAGAGTGATCCAAGAAGGAGTACGGACAATGTATATTTCATATGATTAAAGTATAGCAGAATGGAAACATCTGAAGTTGCAAGACTCGGGGGTTTTGCGTTTGGCGTACAATAGGCTCTCGTAACCGAGCCTTAAAAATTGAATGCGATAAGCTCAGGCCCCAAAGTACGCATTCTTAATTCTTGCAATTTTCTTTCTCGTTCTAGCTGCACAATCTCTTCATATCTTGCCTCAAACTGGTCGGAAGGAATTATTTTTACAAACTCGAGAATTCTTAACCGCAAAAGCGCCTCACGTGCTTTGGTCTCAAAATATTCTTTATAATCAGCTCTGGCAATCACTTTTGGATCGTTCAATTTTTCACGTGCCGACTGCAATGCCGAATCTGCCCTGCGGAAATATTCTTCCTGACGCTCAGTTCTTTCAACGAGATTTTTATAAATGTCTGCAAGTAAATCCTGGCATAGCTCCTCTTCTTCAGAGCTCGTCAATTCAAAAAAGATTTTGGCATCGATTGACGGTATATGGGTTTTAAGAAATTCGAGAGCCTCTTTTAGAGCAAGATCTAAGTAGAGATTTTTGCTGCTTGAAATTTTCTTTACAAAAGGCAGTATCGTCCTTTTTATGCTTCTCTTAAGTTGTTCGTCGGTCAGATCTTGAATTTGCTCAATGAGCTGATCAAAATCCACCCCACTGGACTCCATTTGACGAATCTTCTTTGAAACTTCAGTAAACCGATCTGGAGCATGCGAGTCGTGAAAAAGTGATCCTTCCAAATCCGCTACGCTACGGCGAGGAGATGTTCGGATATTCGATCCTTCAAAATAGCCATGAGATAATTCTAACTCAATCGTTCGTTCCGATATTGCAGTGTCTTCACCCGTTCTTAACCGAGGAATTCCACCAATTCGGGCATATGCTGTTGCACTTAAAATGAAATCCTGGCCAATGACATTAAAACGTTTATCTGTTTCAGCGGTAATTAATCGCTTTAATTGAACTAAAGTGAGTAAATTCTTGCGCTTTTTAAAAAAGCCCCGCGCTTCTAAGTGCGGCAAAATTGAAGATGGTTTTCCCGCGAGTACGTCCAGCTGTTCGCTATCCATTTTCATTAACGCTTTCTTATAGTGATCGTGCGGGATATCCACCGTATCTGCGTCTAAGCCGCCGATGAAAAACGCTTTGTCGGAGTGATTTTCTTGTTCGCGTTGGCTATAGCGTAGTAGCGCAATATCAGATCCGAGTTTCCGAGCGGCCCCTACGCTCGCCTGCGATACGGGAAACACCTTCTGGATAATATGTAATCGTGTAGCGGGATGCGATTGTCTCAGCTGTTCTATTTTTTCACGAGTAGTATCAGGAGCTTCTCCTTCAGAATAGTTTATGACGACGATTATTTCCTTCTCTGGACCTTCCATTTCTGTCTTGAATATCTCTTTGAGGGTTTTTTCGATATTTCGTTCTTCTTGGTAGGCTGGGATAATAATTGAAAGTCGAACATCCGCAGGTAGGGTGCCGATTTGTTGTGCGAGAGCTCCTATCTCTTTGAGATAATCAGGCTCTACGACTCCCTCTGCATGAAAATATGTGTCTATTGCGTTCCCACCATCCAATTCTTTTTGTTCCTTACGTAATAGGTTGAATATGTCGGTTTCAAGAGAGGGGACGGTTCCTTGGGTTTTGGCGGTATGTCCCTCTATTGTTCTATCGATACCGATTCGAAAATCTTCTTTCATACAACTGGTAGAATTTACTAGCTAATAGTACCTCAACTTCATAAAGTATAAAATTTATTTGATCGGGATAGAGTTGCTGAGCGAGTAGAAAAGCCCTCGAAAACCCTTATAAGGTCTCAAGCGAGACCGGATCGCAGAACCATCACGACCTGTTCCTACAGACCCACCTTCGTTAAAACTTCGGTTGGCAAGCCGGGACAGGGTGTGACCAGCAAAAAGCCCGAAGTCGCAAGACCTCGGGTTTTTGCTTTGGTCGATACGGCGTATTAGTATGTGAGTAATATGAGCTCGAAAATTGTGGGAGTTTTTGGCAAACTAAAAGATTTTAATGCTTCGAACGACAAACAAAAAATACAGATGATGAAAGAAAAGCACTGGTTTGATGTCATGTGTGATCGACTCCTTGAAGAAGGAACTGTACTTGAGTTTATTGGTTATGGCTGCGAGACTGACAATCTTCCCGACATCATCGCAAAAAATGACCTTGATGAAATTGGCGTTGAGGTAACAGATGCGAGTGAACTCACGAATGACGACGATCATGGCTCGTGGGAACGTGACAAATATAATACAGAAATTATTAAGGTGCTTAAACAGATCACTCAAGAAGAAACATTCATTGGTAATATCTGGTTTGATGGACACATCCTATGGAAAGACTGGAAGAAAAATAGAAATGTTATTCTTGCGGAAATTAAAACACATATTAAAAGGCATGTAACAAGCTCAATTTTTATTGGGTCGACCAAAATCTCCTTTGAATACCTGCCTGACAGGAAAGATGCTTCAATATCAGCACATCTAGAAGAAAAATTTACCGAGGAGGACTTCATAAGGGGGTTACAAAGTGTTGTAAATAAAAAGAACAAAAAAAGCGGTCATGGACGATTTCCTTGTTACTTGCTCATTGTAGACAAGTCTGGAACAAGCTTTCAATTTCTGCCAGCGGTAAGTAAGCACATAAAACTACAGATTAACACAGGCATGTTTCCTTATACTTGAATATTTTTTCTTCAAACATGGGTGAGTAATTTAGCATTGCTACCTAATCTTATTGAATTCAAATCGGACTAGATACAGCTTACGATCATCTAGAATGAACACGATCCTATCCGACCGGGACACAGGGTTGGCGAGTATGTAGAAGGGTGTTCTAAAGCCCCTTCAAAGGCTTCAAGCGAGACTGGGGTGCAGAACCAAAAAAATACTCACAAAATTTGTGGGTATTTTTTATTTTGCGTAGAATACTCATATATGTCTCTTCACTTTATTCCGGGATTTGTTCAATCTCCCTTGTACTGTGGCCCTGCGTGTTTAAAAATGATTCTTTATTATTATGGTACCGAAGTGAGTGAGGATGAGCTTGGGCGAGTAGCAAAAACTACCCTTGAGCATGGAACTACAAATGAAAATTTGTTATTGGCGGCTCAGGCGTATGGTTTAGACGGTAGGTGGCATGAGTTTGGTACTCTTGAGGAATTGCGTGGATATACAGAAAAAGATATTCCCATTATCGTCGAATGGTTTTCGTCTGGTGAAGGTCCGGAGCCGGGTGAGCCCCACTTTTCTATTGTTATTGGCGTTGACGAAACGCACGTTATTCTTCTTGATCCTGAAGATGGTAAACGATACGAATTTTCTCATATAAAGTTTATGAGTGTGTGGTTTTCATTCTCGGGGCCTTTTATCAAAAATGCTTCTGAGGTTCATGTGCGTTGGTATTTGCCACTTACGAAGGCTTAGGTTATTTGTTATTCAAATGAAATGCTAAAGCTGTACATTCCCATAGAACAGGTTCCGTTGATGGTTGTACCGGCGGTTTGGGCGGGGATTTCAATATCGGTTGTTCCGGTTGGGGGAAGGTTTGCTCGGTAACTGAGACTTGGGATAGAAAGAGCTGATGAACAGTCGTACGTTCCGTTTGTTGAGACTCGGAGTATTGAGGGCACTCCTGCTTTTGCGACGCTCATTGTTGGGAAGAACCCGCCTTTTGCTTCGAGTGCAATAATTTGTTGGTTAGCAACGATACTCACGTTTTCTCCCGTAGTTTCTGTTGTAGCGTGGTTATTGTTTTTTATGAGCACGGTTCCCGTGATGAGAATGATCGCGGCCATAGCAAGAATGTATTTTGACTGCATATGTGATCATTTTACTAAATGTTGAAGATTGGTGGAAGTATGCCTACGGAAACGAGTGTTCCTATGAGATTGAAAACCGCAAAGAAGATGACGATGAGACCTGTAGCTTTAAAGAATGCACCTGATTTCTTTTTGTCTTGAATACCAAGTGATG
>JBBTSN010000086.1:0-1926 GCA_038078775.1 Patescibacteria group bacterium
CCAAGAAGCAAAATCCCCGAGGATTCGTGCGCGGCTTTGCGTACGTTTTTCCAGGCGCTTTCGGTAGGAACGCTTTCAACTTTCCAAAACTCGGGAACAATGCCCATCTCTCCCGCAACGGTAATGGTATGCACAAGAAAATCTTCTCGTTCTTCCTCGGTCCCTGTCGATAAAAGCTCAACGAGCATACGCTGACCAGCTTTGGTGAGTTGCGCGTGAATCGATTGGAGCGTGGCAAGCTGTCGATCATTTTTTGCGGGCTTTTCCTTAAAACGCAACAGCACTTTTCCAAGAGAAGAACTTAACATACGCATACGCGAGGCGGACTGGTCGCCGTACTGTAAGCGAAGTTCAGGTTCCCCGCTTGATTCAAGCGTAAGAATATTCAAAATGCCTTTTTGATGCGCATCATGAATAATACGAGCGCCACATTCTTCCTCGACAAGAATACCAAGAGTGTCATTGGGATGCGCTTCGGCATGAACTTCAAGAAATCCATCATAAATAACCTGCTTGAGTTCCTGCGCACGCTGTCGATCAGCGGGGGAGAAGGGATACGTGGTTCCCATGATTTCTTTTGCAAGGCCGGAGCGATGATCGAAAGGAAGGATGAAGGTAGACATAATAGTGTTTTGTTTTGATGTAGAGACGGCCCGCCGGGCCGTCTCGTAATGTGATGTGAAAACGATATTAAATCGCAGCAACACGATACGAGGATTCCGTCCTCAGTCGTTTGGCAATCTGTGCAGCAGAAAGAAGCCCGGCAGTAGGGCCGATATATTCAATCACCGAAGATGCATTTATAGATCCCCAAGCAAGTGCGTCAGAAAGCTTTCGTTTTTCAAGAAGCGCTCCCAGGACTCCCGCAGAAAAAGCATCTCCCGCACCCGTTGCCTCAACACGTACCGCGGGAAAAGGGGGAGCAAAGAACGCCCCCTTCTGATGCGCAGCATACGCGCCTTTTGCTCCGTCGGTCATCACAACGGTGTGTGGCCCGAGCTTTTGGAGGGCGACCAGGAGTTTTCGAGGAGGCGTTCCAAGTGGCAGCTTGGTTAAAAGTGCCGCCTCTTTGGTGTTTACAAAAAGAACACGACTTACCTTGATAAGGGCAAGAAGTTCCTTGGTACGTTCTTTGATTTGAATGGTACCCGGATTAATGCTGATCGGAGTGTGAGTCCTTTTTTCATACGTCAAAATCTCTTTGAAGATGGAGGTATATTTATCACCGATCTCTGCAACATGAAGAAGATCGTAAGAGGGGAGTTTCTTTGGGAATTGATGGGCTGTTTCGTTCTTTGCGACAAGTTGGGTCGACTCTCCCTTAAAGTTGAGTACGACCGCATGAGTCATCTGATAATTTTTTTTCTGAAAAACATAGGTCGTCGCGATACCCTGTTCTTTAAGAAACGCAAGAGCATCTTTACCATCTTGGTCAGTCCCTATACTGCTTATCACTCCAGAAACGTGACCAAGCTTGGTAAGGCCAAGGGAAACATTGGGTGCAGTACCGGCAATTTGAGAGAAAAATGCACCTACCGGAATCTTTTCCCCGTATGCAAAGCAAAGCGTGCAAGACGCATCATTTTTTTTACACAAAATACTTGCATTTGGAAGTGCAACAAACGTATCTCGTTTAATATCACCAAGTGTGAGCGTCTTCATGCATGCAGTATAGCAGGAAGAGGCCGTGGCGCTTGATAAACCAATTTGCTACTATTCACTCAATCTATGGAAAAGCATCAGTCGGATAAAGAAAATACCATCTGCACCACTGCAGCCCTCATGCTCACCCAGGTTCGTACCTTAAAAACCACATTTGATGCTTCTTTTCATCAGGCCATTACCTCAGGAGAGGCACCAGATGTCCTTCGAGCACAAACAGATAAAGCTCAACTCCTCTCAGCAATGGCCCTTCTACAAAACAAC
>JBBTSN010000087.1:0-1397 GCA_038078775.1 Patescibacteria group bacterium
GCGAGGTAGTCAGCAGCAGCGGGAATAAATGCCATGATCGTTTTTGGGATTCCGCGGGTTGCCCACCATGCCGATCCTTTTACCACAGCTCCTCCAACACCCACTTTAACAGCATTCCCTTCTTGGACGGCGTCGTTATAATCCGAGTCAGCGATATCCTTTTTATCCTGAATACGCTGAAGAGCTTTTGTAAGTTCTTGTTTGGAGAGCCCAGCAGAATAAGTTTGTTTTTCTTCCGCCTCAAGTGCAAAGAGAACTTTATTGCGTTCGTCCCACGCAATTTCTTCCATTTCTGTTGCGAGCTCTGTGTTCGCCTGCATGGATTCGGGGCTCCAATCATCAAGGCGACGAGCAATGTCTTTTGGAATACTACTAATTTCTTCCCAGAGTTTTGCAAACGCGGTGACTTCCATAGTGAACACATCTCGTGCACCGCGATGTTGTTCTTCGGGCTGGCGTATTTCTGCATTTTGTTTACCGAACATGTTTTTCCACCAGCCCTTCATTTTATCAGTCGCGGCAGTGCCAAGTACAGCATCTGAAACGTCATGGGTAAGATCTTCTGTCTCTGTTTTGAGATAATCGTAGAGGGCGAGGGGGGTATCGATGAGTAAATTCTTTCCAAACGTAAGCGTATCTGCAAAAGCGCTCATTCCCTTGCCCGCTTTCTTCGCGGCTACAGTCTCGGCCTTTGCAGCCTCTTCCAGAGCTGTATCAACGGCTTCTCCTAAAGTATCTTGATTTTTAGTAGCTTCATATTTTTCCATTAAGTCAGCTCTTGCCTCTTGAGAGCCTGCAGCAAACCACTCCTCGACGTCATTTTCATGAATGGGTATAAGGTCTCCGGGAGAGATATCTACGGGGCCACCTTCTGAATCCTTGGAGACAACAGGGAAAGACTTCTCGGTTTTCTTTGAAGGCACATGAACGGGCATAAGGTCTTGGGGGGAGATATCTACGGGACCATTTTCTGAATCCTGAGAGACATTAGTGAAAGACTTCTCGGTTCTCTTTGATTGCATTGGGGGAATTTCCTGAAGAGATCTATTCATATGTTGATAGTATATCCCACTTGGTGCGGTAGAATAGGGGAAAGTCCACATATGCCACTCCCTTGTATTATTGTTCTCGTCGGTCCCACCGCCTCAGGAAAAACCGCCATGAGCATTGCGCTTGCCCGAGCGTTTTCGGGCGAAATTATTTCCGCAGACTCTCGAACAATTTATAAGGAAATGGATATTGGAACCGCCAAGCCGCGGGGGAGTGGTGGAGTCAGGAAGTTGGGAAGTTGGGAAGTTTTGAGTTAAGACGGCATCCCGGTCACCGACCCGGGATCCAGCGCTCATTCGAATAACATTATGATTTGAACCGATTGATACAATATACAAAACATGTTC
>JBBTSN010000088.1:0-16744 GCA_038078775.1 Patescibacteria group bacterium
CCGAAGATAACCAAGAAGGTGTGCAAGACCTGCTCGCCGCGTTTGGTGGGAGCGTGGTGTGATTATGGTAAAATAGAGGCAATAATAACCAACAGAAATGTATGGGAGATGGACCAGACCAGAAGAAAAGAAACTCGCCTAATAACGCCGAAGTTGAAGCTCAGAAGAAAAAAGAGCGTGCAGACCATAATAAAAAACGTCTTGAAGCAGAGCGAAGATATGTCCTTGGTGGGGAGGATTATTATGCAAGATTAGGCATTTCAAGAACTGCAAGTCAAGATGAAATTAAAAAAGCATGGCGTGTACTATGTACGCTTTTTCATCCTGACAAAGTTGATGGAGACAAGGAGAAATCGACGAAAATCTTAACAGAACTCAATGCAGCTTTTGAGGCTCTTGGAACACCAGAAAATCGAAAGGTTTATGATCAATTTGGGGCGGAGGGAGTAAAAAATGTGGAGCGCAAGAGAATGGAAGCAGAGCGTTTGGAGAATCTCCGCAAAGAAGAAGAGGTTCAAAGAAAGCAGCGTCAATTTAATTATTGGGCTGATGGATGGTTTGATGGCCAGAAGCCAAATTCGGTGAACGTACAAATACTTGATTTGTTAAAAAAAGACAAAAAAGTTTCCGAGGTACGTGCAATAGTTGAGCAAATTCTTGAGGAGAAGTTAAAACTCATTCCTCTTAATGAGCATAAGGAGTGGAAGGATAAGCTAGAAAAGGCGTTTGGCATAGTGCTAAAGCGTTTTAAGGATGAGCAAAAAGCTGGCGGTGCGCGTGCAGGTGCGGATGCTCGTGGTAGCGCCGGTGCTGGGGATCCTGGCCGCAACGGCGATGCGCGCGAGCGTGAGCGCAAGCGCGAGCGTGAGCGTGAGCGTGAGCGTGAGCGTGAGCGTGAGCGTGAGCGCGTTCGTCGTGATGAGTACGAGGAAAAGAAGCGCAGGTTCGATACCATGTTTGATGGCTGGACTACCGATGCAAATGAGGGGAGTCTTTTTAAAGATACGCTGAAATCTCTCGAAAAAGGTACTTCTTTTGAAGACGTTTCTCGTGAAGCAAACTGGGAGTTTAACTCGTTATTTGACGCTTCATTGCCTTTCGGCGACCGATCTTGGTACATCAGAAGAATGAACGAAGCTCTCGATCGTGCGCGTATTGAATACAGACACAGAGTAAGGCAAGCACGAGGCGGAGCGGGTGCTAGGGGCGCAGGCGCGGGTGGCGCTCGGGGTGCCGATGGTGCTCGAGAGCGTGCTGAGCGTGCAGAGCGTGAACGGCAAGAAGAAGAGCGTCAACACAAGGCATTCAAAAAGATCATGGAGAACTTGTTGAACGAAACAAACCCCGTTGGTTTTTACGCTGAGGCATTGCGTTTTCTTCGCGAAGGTAACGCTTTTCAGAGAGTGAAAATATTTTCTAACTTAAGATTTGCCAGTGAGTTGAAAAATTATAAAACAAACATTTCTGATTTTGATCAAGATCTTTACAAGATAAAAATTGAAAAAGCTTTGCAAAAGGCATTACACACGTACGAAGCCGAGCAGCAAGCGGATAGCGAACGAGCTCGACACGAAGCAGAGCGGAAACGAAATGAATTCCGCGGTCTGGTGGATCGGTTCATGAAAGATAATCCGGCCTATGTGAGGAGAGAACTTAAGAAGGTCGATCTTTCGAAGGATACGGGCAATTTCGTTACGCAACTCAAAGGTCTTTCTTTGGGAGCACTTAATAAAATAATTGCGAAATATCCAGAGGTCACGTCTCAGGAAGCGGCGCGGTATCAAAGGGATCTTGAAAAAAGTATTGATGATACGGTCGCTGCGGTAAAAGTTGAAGTTTGGCTTACCACCGAGGCGACTCAGAAGATACGTGAGATTCTTAAGTCTGGTATGACCAAGGCAGATACCAACCAAGTTGTACGAGGAATCTTGTTTGCAAAAATGAGTGCACTCACCGAAGCAGATCGAAAGCTATTCCTCGATCGTTTGGCAACGCTCGTTACGGTTGAACATACGCGTTACGAGCAAGATAAGAAACGCGAACCCACCGAAGCAGAGAAAAAACGCACTGAATTTGAAGGATGGGTGCGTCCTTGGCTTTCTCGTCTTGCAGGGTCATGTAGAAGCTGGCTGGAGGGAAGAAAGTTTGAAGGAGGTAGCTGGGTACCGCTCAATCACAAATACGATGCAGAAAAGGTGAGGACACACGTACAACAAACTCTTGCGGATAAACTCGTGCGTATTCCTAGGGGCGAACACGCAGCCTACACCGAGAAAGCAAATGAGATCATTGCTGCAGCAATTGAGCTTGATACATGGAAGAAGAGACTCCCTATGCTCTGTCAGCCAATGCTTATTGAGGGCAAACCATTTAACGAGATAAGAAAAAATATCGAAGGGAACTTGGAGCCAATGCTCGCAGTGGTTGCCGCCGATCAACATGCGGCGTACCGAAAGAGCGTAGACGAAGATCTTGCAAGACTTGAGGAATTGTATAAAGAAAATGAAAAGAGAAGGGGCAATATGAACGATTTTTTGCAGAGTGTGTTTGGGGATGGGAAGAAGTAGGAGGCCGAACCCAGAACAAAAAAAGACTAGCTTTAAAAGCTAGTCTTTTTTAAAAAATATTCTCTCATCATAAGCTTGGGCGTTCGCTTCACTGTATGGTTCACCACAAAGTGAAGTCCAAAACAAAATAGAAGCCCGTTTCGGACTTCTACTTTGTGGTTCTGTGGCCCGGTCTCGCTTGAGGCCTTTCAAGGGGCTTTCGAGCACCCTTCTATATGCTTGCCAACCCTGTTCCGGTCGCATAGAACTGGAGGGTAAAACTGGTACAAAATGGAACGCGGCTTGGGAGTGGCTTGAGACAAAAGAGACAGTACTTGAGGGGTATTTGAGACAGTGTCTCATTTTGCACTTTATCGCTTATATAAGCGATATTGTCGTAGTAATCGAGCTTTTTACTGGCGTCTCACTGGCTCACTGGATCGAGCAAGGCAATCTGCTTGTTCTTGAGCTGTAGACGGCTCCGTAGGTGCCACAGCAACTCGCGCTTTTCGGAGATGCTTCCATCACGTAAGACATAGACAACGTAGACCTTGAGATTCAAATTCACTTCGTCAATACTGAGTTCCGTTGGCTGCCCGTGGAGAAACTTGCGGAACTTACCGAACCGAACGGCTTCCTGTTCAAATTTCTGCCTTACACCCAGCTCGTCAATGTCGGCATTATCAAAAATAGTGATGAGTTGCTCTATGAGTACGTCCTCACGGATATACTGATTCTTACAAAATCGGTCGCGTCCGCGCGTACATCCGTAATAACAATATTTCGCGATGGTGCCATCCTTGAGCGGCTTCAGCTTCTCCTCAGCACCAATACCCGAACCACATAAGCCGCAAGAGAATAGCCTGACAAATGAGAACTCCTTATTGCGGCGCACTATTTGGTCACGTTGTAGATGCTTCTTCGCCTTCTCGAATAATTGCTTAGTGACAATAGGAACGTGTTTACCGTTGTACCACCTTCCGCTTCCACGCGGGTATTCAAACTTCCCGTAGTAGAAAGGGTTGTTGAGCATGCGCTGAATGCCCGAGAAGGTCAGAACCTTGTCACCCTTGGTGCGAAAATGAATTTCCCGATCCAGCCATTGATACACTTTTCGCATGCTCCAGTGGTCATTGGCGACTTTCTGGAACATTTGTTTGATAATTGGTGCTCGTTGCTCGTCGAGAATGAGTTCACACCTTTTGTCTGTACGGTACTGATTCAAATACCCGAGCGGCGCCACGCCCGGCCACAATCCCATCTCCACGCGACTACGCATGCCACGCTTCACGTTCACGCTACGATTATCGTTCTCAAGCTTTGCCTGACTGCCGAGAATCATGAGGAGAAATTTGTCGTTTGGTGAATCGGCAAAGGTCTGGCCGTATGTACGGATTTCAAGAAGCTTTCGTTGATCCATGAGGTCAACAATAATGCCGAGGTCGCCAGCATTACGACTCAAACGATCTGGTGCCCATGTGAGTATTCCTGTGAATCTCCCAATGCGAATATCCTTGATGATTTCATTAAAGACTGGGCGCATCCCACGATCTTTAGCCGAGTGACTTTCGCGGCGAACGTCGACAACCGTAAGCCCATCCCGTTCCGCAATTTTCTTCATCTCGTTAATCTGTGAATCAATAGAGAGTGCTTGACGTTCTTCTGACTCGCTACTTTTTCTCGCGTACAGACAATAGCGGATTACAGGAGGCTGTGCGCCCATACGCTTTCGTGCCGCTTCTGGGATGCGGGGTGACGAGAGAGGAATTTGGGAGCACATAGGCAGAGTTTTTACTAGTCAGATAAAAAATTACCTTCAACCATTTCTTCCATCTGCTCGAATCATTTTTGAGCCTTATAGTCTCTAGCTTTCGCAATGCATTCTTCCCGGAAGGATTCGTTCAATCGTATTCTTATGTAGTAATATAGCCGTTTAATCGGCATGTATCGGAAATAATTCAAGGTAAAATCAACCTCATCGATTACCTGTGTGAGCTTGATTTTCTGCTCACTCAAAAGAGCATGAAGTTTCGTGCTCTCCACTTTAAAATTTTCTATGTTCTCTCCCATCGATATTCTGAACTCATCCCTTCTGTTGTCTACGGTTGCTATTTCCGCAAAATGCGAAAATGTTTTTAGCAATTCATTGTGCTGATCAATATTATTATTGATTACCTTGAGAAACACATGGAGCATCTCGATACTCCCGGATACTTTGCAATTTCGTAAAATACGCCACGAGCTTTCTCGAATGGGTATCGGCAAAAACCTCTGATGGTTGATACCGTCATACTTTAGACCCTTAACAAGGCTGGCATGTGTCAGCATGTTCATTTCAAAGTAATAAAGAAGGCTCGCGAGGTGATACTTGATAGAGAATAGTTCTTCTATGAGTTCGATGCGGAGCCTTCTTTTACTCAACCAGTTCTCGCCGATCATGAAGAAAACAAATGCAAAAAATGCTCCTGAGAACGAAGCGATTATTTGAACCCAATCCTCCACCTGCAATGATTCGAGCATAAAAAATTGTTGGATTGATAAATAGTGAAATTATACCTATTTCTTCTCTATTTTGCTACACTATTCGTAATATGACGACATACCTCGATCTCACTGGCTATCCGTATACTGAGGAGCCTACGGAAGCCGAAATCGAGCAGCTCCAAGCGTCTTGGAAGTTGATGTCGGAATTCACGAATCGCGTGAATCAATTCATCGACCGTGATTATCAAACATACGCGATTGCCAAGGAATTTCCCGATCTCTACGATCTTGATGAAAAGACGGTGCGATTTTGGGAACGTCTCATGGCTCACGCCAATCTTCGCGCCTACATTAGTGGCAGGATTGCGGAAAAAACAGGTATCCAAGGAACGGGGAAAAGTTGGATTGAACTCGAAGATGACCGCCTACCGGATAATCCCACCGATGCGGCGACAGAGGACATCGTTGCACAGGTGGAGGATGTTATTACGCAATCCAAGGAAAAATCCCAGCAGAAATCCGTACTACTCCTGCTCGACGGCAACCGCCTTACGAACAGAGATTTTCCTACTCGCGACATCACGCTATCGAAGTCTGCGGTAATACTCGCGACCATCATGAAGAAAGATGGGACGCCGATAGATATAATCTGCAATGCGTTGCAACAGAATAATAAGCATGCGATACGGCAAGCGGTGTATCGGTTCAATTTGCGAGTAAGGGGTAACTTGCAGACTGGCGGTTCCGTCATCGTCGGCGAGCGGAATGGGCACGGATATCGTTGGATAGAATCCGTATCAATCGACGTAAAAAATCAGACGAACTAATCTATACACGGGATAACTCGCAGAGGAAGTGGCAAAAAAGTGCCGCTTTCTTTTATTTTCTCTCGCTTTTTTTCTAGGAGAGAGCGAGCTGTCACGTGTATAGGCACTAATGGAATACTGGGATGAAGAAACTAACATCATCCCTATGGAGAAACGCATCGAAACAGTCTACGTCGCAGCAGATCTACTCAAGCCCGCCGACTACAATCCGCGCAAGCATGATGCGAATGCGGAAGCAAAACTCAAAGAAAGTATCGAGCGATTTGGCCTCATCGACCCGATTATCGTGAACGCTGCCACCAAGCGGAAAAACATCGTGATCGGAGGCCATTTTCGTCTTGAAGTTGCCAAGTCGCTCGGTATCGATCAAGTGCCTGTTGTCTATCTCAACATTCCTGACATCAGGAAGGAGCGCGAGCTGAATGTTCGGCTCAACCGCAATACCGGAGAATGGGATTGGGATCTACTCAAAGAGTTCGATATGGAGATGCTGATTGACGTCGGATTCGATGACACAGACCTTGGCCACATTTGGGATGAAGCGCTCATGATCGAAGACGACAATTTTGACGCAGAAAAGGCGGCGGCAGCCATCAAGAAACCGAAGACCAAACTCGGTGACATGTTCCAACTCGGTGACCACGTCCTCTTGTGTGGCGATTCAACGGATGCAAAAGCGGTTGCGCGGGTCATGGGTAAACACACCATCGACATGCTCTATGCCGATAGCCCGTACAACATCGCGCTCGATTATTCCAAAGGTATTTCGACGAATGGCAAATACGGCGGCAAGGTGAACGACAAGAAGTCACCTCTGGAATATCACGCATTCCTCAAATCATGCATCGAAAACGCGAAAGCTGTCGCCAAGCCAAACGCACACTTCTTCATGTGGTGCGACCAGTCCTACATTGGACTGCTGCAATCCCTCTACGAAGAAGTTGGAGTCAAGAACAAACGCGTCTGTCTCTGGATCAAAAACAACTTCAACATGACGCCGCAGACTGCCTTCAACAAGGCCTACGAGCCATGCATCTACGGCACCATCGGCTCGCCGTATTTGAACGACAAAGTCACCAATCTCGCGGAAATTCTCAACCGTGATATTCAACCGGGCAACCGGACGATCGACGACATCATTGATCTCTTCGATATCTGGCTCGCAAAACGTCTCAACGCACAGGATTACACCCACCCCACCGAGAAACCCATCTCGCTCCATGAGAAGCCGCTTAGACGCTGCACGAAGCCCGGAGACATCGTGCTTGATCTGTTTGGTGGCTCAGGCAGCACTATGGCGGCATGCGAGCAAATGAAGCGTAAGTCCTTCACGATAGAAAAAGACCCAGTGTTCTGCGATGTCATCATTCAAAGATATGAAAAACTCAGCAACAAAAAAGCCAAACGTATCAGTTAAGCCTAGCGACATCTTCGTGCTCGGAATGCACCGCCTCGCATGCGGGGATGCGAAAGACAGCAATCTCGTTAAAACACTCCTCGGTAAGGAACGTGTCAGTCTTCTCCTCACCGATCCGCCCTATGGCGTCGCCTACGTCGAAAGCAAAAGCGGATTCAAACAAAAGCTCGGGAAAGAAAAGGTCATCATGAATGACCACACGCAATCCGAGGGGGAATATCACGAATTTACGCGGGCCTGGATGGAGCCAATCAAACATCATATGGCTGCCAAAAATACCTACTATATCTTCAACTCGGACAAGATGATCTTTGCCATGCATGAAGGTATTCGGAGCGCAGGGTTCGTCTTTACGCAACTGCTCATCTGGGCTAAATCCCACGCGGTGATCGGTCGCATGGACTATCTGCCCCAGCACGAACTCATCGCCTACGGCTGGTACGGGACGCACAAGTTCATGAAGTCAAAAGATAAGTCCGTGCTCATATATCCCAAGCCATCGAGTTCAAAGATCCACCCCACCATGAAACCGGTCGGGCTACTCCGCCGCCTAATCCTCAACAGCTCAAACATCCATGAGGTCATCTACGATCCGTTTGGCGGTAGCGGATCAACACTCATTGCTGCCGAGGATACGAAGCGACGATGTTTCATGGTCGAAATTGACCCCGACTACTGCAAAGAAATCATTAAGCGATTCGAAAAGAAGACAGGAATCCCGGCAACCTACCTCGGAAACGTATATGACAAAACTTCCAACAAAAAAGATGATCGAACGCCAAGGCGACAAAAAGAATGAAATGGTTGAGCAGCTCAAACGAACACCAATCGTACAGGTAGCCTGTGAAAAAGTGAGTATCGCTCGCGCTACTTATTATCGCTGGATCAAGGATGACACTGACTTCCGTCTTCGTGCCGAGGCGGCAATTGATGAGGGCAATGGCCTCGTGAGCGATATGGCCGAGAGTCAGATGATCAACATGATTCGGAACGGCAATCTTGGTGCAATTACCTTTTGGCTCAAGCATCGTCACCGATCCTATGGCACGCGCGTTGACTTGAACGCGAATGTCCGTGTCGATCGTCCCCTTACCCCAGAAGAGGAAGAAGCGATCGGCAAAGCACTTACACTTGGGAATGTCGTTATTCCTGAAACCATTCCCTATGAACCCGGAGAATCAGAGTGATATTTTTGAACGTGTCCGTAGAGACAGAAGATTCAGAGCCGAGCTTACTGGCAGAAGTCATCTCTGGTTTTTTCACGTCTATTTTTCAGAATACATCACCTGCGAAACTGCGCCATTTCAAAAAGAACTGATAAGTTTAACCGAGCAAAATATCCCCATGCTCGTGGTATTGGCATTCCGAGGATCGGGAAAATCCACGGTCTGCACTATGTCGCTGCCGCTCTGGTCGATTCTCGGGGCACAACAAAAGAAATTTGTACTCATTGTCTGCCAAACACAGTCGCAAGCCAGGTCGCATTTACAAAACCTGCGCCGTGAGATGGAGGGCAATGTGTTACTTCGCGATGACCTTGGACCATTCGAAGAACGAGATGAGGAATGGAACTCTGGGTCACTCGTCATACCAAAATACAACGCAAGAATTACGGCTATTTCCCTTGAGCAGAGCGTGCGCGGGTTACGTCATGGCGCACATCGTCCTGACCTGATTATTTGTGACGATATTGAGGATTTATCTTCGGTGAAGACGCGCGAATCTCGCGTCAAAACATACCAGTGGTTTACGCGCGACCTTATCCCAGTTGGTGACAGGACGACCAACATCATCGTGGTCGGTAACCTCTTGCACGAGGATTCACTCATTAGCCATCTGAAAGAAGATATTGAAAGCGAGCAGCGAACCGGAAAAATTGTCGAGTATCCGTTGCTCGATAAGGAGAACAAGCCGCTCTGGCCAGGTAAGTTTAAAACAGATCAGGATGTTCTTGAGTTAAAAAGGATGGTTGGCGATGATATCGCCTGGTCGATGGAGTATCTCCTAGAAATCGTCTCCGATCTTGAGCGCGTGGTGCAGCCCGCATGGATTCAGCGATACCCGGATGACTACTTTGCAACATCTCGGATACATCGACCAATCATGGTGCTTGGCGTTGACCTTGCGATCAGCGAAAAAGAGACGGCTGACTATACCGCGATCGTTCCCGTCATCGTGACTGGCATGAGGGAGAGCGTACAGGCTTTTGTCACGACGCCTATCGTGAATAGACGCATGTCCTTTGCCGAGCAATTGGATACAATTGAGCTGATGTATCATCAACTCATTGAAAAGTATCGCGTTACCGTGGTCGTTGAAGACGTCGGCTACCAACGTGCATTAATCCAATCGCTGAGCGCAAGAGGCTGTAACGTGGAAGGATTTAAAGTGGGTGGTGTCGACAAGCGCACACGACTGAATCTCATCTCTCCAAAAATTCGTGATGGCGAGATCCTCTTCCCAAGGACGGGAGTGGATCATCTTGTAGCACAAATCGTCGGATTCGGCGTGGAAAAACATGACGATCTCATGGACGCGTTTGTCATGGCTTCCACATACGGCTTTGAGAAGTCGTTAAAACGATCAAGAGTCATTGCGAGACAAGACAGCGGGAGAACGCCTACCGGGTGGCGACAGGTCTCTCCCACGACGTTTGAACCCTATTATTAGGTATGCAAAGTGGGTTACTGTACGACTATTCGGATGGTGGAAAATACCTTTCCATCGTCGAGCCGTCGGAGTAGTGGACGCGGTACGCACGCACATTCGTCACTTTGGTCGCAGATTCGTATGCCGTGAGATTCCATGATCCAGTACTCGATTTTCCAGGAGCAATAGTTTCCTGCGACTGCGCGATAAAGAGCGATGTGCTTCTTTGGTTGAATTTTGTAACAGGTTCATCAAAGTTGTTCGTGAAACTCATCATGACCTCGATACCGTCAATGGTTTTCTCCGAAGTATTCTTGAGTACCATTTTCAGGTTCGGTGTGCCGATGGAATCCTGATAGATCGACGTCGATACCACGAACGAGTCGATCAGATCATTCGTTGCAAGTTTTGCGGCAATCAACGCACTTTTCTCCTCTTGTGTGAGTTCCAGCGGCTTTGGACTGATTGCAACAAGTACCGCAAGTGAACCTAGTGAAAGGAAAAGGAATAGCGAAATGCCTAGGGTGAACATCTTGAGTCCACTCATTGGCATCCGTTCTTGGTGAGCCATAAAGATGGGTAAAGGATTAGACCTACTCCTGATCCTTAAGCTCGGGGAATGCCACCATGTAGACCGTTCCCGTGACCGAGTTCACTCCGGCAAGCGCATATGCACTTTCTGTATCGGGAATCTCGTACACGATCACGCCTTTCTCGGGGATGCTCGGTGAGAGAGTGCGAACATCAAGGTAATTATCGATCGACCCGATGGTGTTGTCGTAAGTATTAAATTGACGCGATTGCGAATCGACAAGTTTCAGCACTTGATCAGGAAAGAACGTAAACTCGGTATTTGTTAGAGCTGTAACCTGTAGCTCAAAGATGACAAATTTTGTACCTTCTTTTGCCGTCTGCGCACTGCCGTAACGACTAGAAATAGTGGTCGCTTCTCGTGAGCTCAGTACCTTCATCGAAAAGGAGGAAAAATCTATGGCATCACCAACATGAGCTGTAACGACATCGCTGTCCTTACTATCATCCGATGTCGGTGACGAGTCGGTCATTACCGAGGCAACTTTCGAACCCGTATCGTATTCCGAAACCGCCGCGGCGATGCATGACAGAATGAAAAGTGACGAAAGCACAAAGGCACCTGTCATTACCTTATGTTCGGCGTACCAATTTTTCTTAACTGGCGTGTCTTGTGGCATATTCCGTTCTCCTTATGAATAATCATGAGTAAGACGGGTGCCGCAAAAACAAAAAGCGACACCCGGAGGTGTCTCTACCCAAGCCCAGCACGGATCGTGCAAGGTCTGTTTTATCCGGATGCCGCTTATTGCGCGCGATCCGGAAATAGCCAAAATAATGGCCTGTTCGGCTTGAGTAGAGACATCCGTAGCATAGCTTACAAATGCCTCGAAGTAAAGCGACTTACTCAACTTCAAGCCCCTTCCTTACCCTTACAAACATAGCGTCTTTAAAGGCTTTTTAGGCCTAGACAACCCCAGCCCGTGTGGCATTACTTGTCCTGTATGAATAACGTCCTCGAACTTTCAATCGATCTCGAAGTGATCGATTTACCAATCATGGCAGAGGGAGAATACGCTGAAATCGCTCACGTACTCGACGTTCCCGTTGAGGCGATCGTTTCCATCACGCTGTTCCGTTGCAATGGCGGTTTTCTCGCATTCATCACGTCGGCAAATCGACGGCTGAACTTTTCGGCGATCTTTGGCAAAACAAAGTTGCAATGGTGTACGGTGCCGAACGTAGAGGAGATGAGCGAGCTTGGATCGATAGATCGAACGAACCCGTTTCTCCTTGCTACGAACCAACGCGTCCAAATGATTATCGACGCAAAGTTACTCGATCAGAAAAGCATCATCGTCCTTCTTGGTAATCACCGCGCAATAAAAACCACCCTGAACCACTTCATGGTCGGAACCATGCCGAAGATTCAGGGTGGAATTTCACTGCCTAAAAAGTTCGATCAATAAAGCCAATGCGTCTATTGTACTGCTGACTCGCCCTGAACGGTGAACGGCATCATCATACCCGCTTCAAGGTGTTCGGCGATGTGGCAGTGTGCCATCCATTCACCTGGATTCGTAATTTCCAGGAGGATGTCTACTGATTCGCCCGCAGGCACGAGAACGGTGTCTTTCCAGACGAAGTTCGTTTCGGGTACTCCGTCGCGATCCAGAACAAGGAATCGTTGTCCATGGAAATGAATCGGATGCTGCATGGGATGCGGCGAATTTTCGTCATTGATAATGCGAATCTTTACCACGTCACCGACCTCGAATTGCCAATCGTCGATGTCGTTGTTCTCCTTGTCGGTTGCGTCATCAATGATCTTCCAGTCAATCATCGAACTATCAGCCATGGAGTTCATCATACCGGAGGTATCTTCCCACTCAATACCATCTTCTGATGCGTCCATCATCATGCCACCATGCATCATTGAGCCACCACCCATGCTGTGCGATCCATCCTGCATCATCGCGTTCATCTGTTCACCCATGTCGATGGAAAGACGCAGTGTTTTATCAATCGGCTGTTCAAAGTATGGGCGAAGGCGGTCGATATCCTCGACGACATCTGAGTGTTCGCGAAGAACGGAGAAGGTTGTTGTGTATGAAGGGGCTGCTGCCTCGCCGGATACAGTGACAACACCAATGACCGTATTGAATTCAGGCGTTTGATTTTCAATGGTGTACGTTCCGGCTTTCGGGAACATCACTTCGACGATCGCGCGTTCCGACGGAGCGACGATAACGGCGTCTTGCCACGTTTCTCGCTCGTATGCTCCGCTATCTGCGCCGACCAGCTTCATCTGCGCGCCCGGGAAGGCGATATTGAACGGCCTCACGTTTGCTGCATTTGTGAAATAGAAGCGAATGACCTCGCCAGGTTGCACGTCGAGACGATAGTCTGACTCACCATTAATAAGCATGACATTGCCGTAGCGCCCCATGAGTGCAAAATTCGCATCTTCGTTGCCGTGCGGAACCATCGCACCATTACTATCAACCAAGATGTCGTCGAGGAAAAGCGGGATTTCTCGGTTTACATCCGACCAGTACTCATCGTTGCTTGGTGTGACGAAATAATTGCCATAGAGTCCGAGGTCTTGGGCGAGATCCTCGCGCACATGCGGGTGGTACCAATACATACCCGCATCGGGGAATGTGAGGGTATAGGTGAATTCGCCACCCGGAGGAATGGCCTCCTGCACGAGGTGCGTGCCGTCAGATGCGTTATCGAGCCGAAGACCATGCGAATGGAGCATCGTTTCGATATCGGTATTATTTTTCAATCGTAAAGTAATTTCAGATCCCTGAGGAACTTTAAGCAACGGACCCGGGATTGAACCATTGTACGCCAGCATAGCGTAGTCCCGTTCGCCAATACGACTCTTTACATAGCTTGCGGTCATTTCGTACGTGTCGCCGTCTTGAAGCTCGACGGTTTGGGTATCAATGGCATCAGGCAAAGAGGCGATGTCGATCTCGTGCGGCTGGTTCTGCAAACGGCCAGCAAGAAAAGCGCCCGCGAGTACAGCGAACAGTCCAACGACCGCAAATGCGTATGTGAGTTTTTTCTTCATAGTGTTACTGGCCATGGCGCATGCCGGGCATAGATGTTCCGTTATCCATCATGTGCGTGGGTTCTGAAACCGTGTTGGACGGTGTCGAGGACGATGCGCCGAACTTATACATTACAACAATGAGCACGATGACGCCGACGCATATGAGTCCAATTTTCAAGTTATTTTTCATAGCATCCAATTATTATTCGTGATGATCAATATTACGGTACGCGGAGATGAATGCGGCAATCCGTTCCTCGTCGTACGTATCCAGTTTATCAATTTTTGTCCATGCGGTCATGACGATGGGCTTGTCCATTCCAGCATAGGGTTCAAGGATGACTTTATCCGGATAGCGTTCCACGAGGTTCGTGAGTTGCATAACCGTCCCGGTATCGATTGCCGGGTCGTAATGAATGATGACACCGCCATCTTCAAGGTTATGCACCTGAAGTTCGTCAGGTAGTTGTTCCTCAGAAACGCCCCAGGGAGCCTTCTGGTTCAGGTGGGGACCAGAGGTTGGCGGCTTGGAGTTATACGGCCCATGAGTTTCCTCGATTGTAGCGATATGCTGATTACCGAGGCTATCTAATGACTCGCCGGGCTTTGGTTGCGCTATAGACCAAATAATTAAGCCTGCGAGTAGCAAGGGAATAAGCCAAAGCGCAGAAATGAAGGATCGCTTTCTCATATCTTTTTCTTTACAACACACGACGTACATGCGCCATCTATTCGCCTTGCCGCGAATACGAGAGCGACGAGAACGATGATAATTGCCGCAAGTGCAAACCACCAACGGTGATCAAGGATGAATAAGATACTCCCCGTTCCAAGGAATCCTAGAATACCCGCAACACATGCCGAGCACGATGCCGTACTCAGAACCGATGCGAAGACCGCCGAGAGACTTCCTGTTCCACTCGCTGCAACGGAACCCATCCTTACTGTTCGGCTCGTCTGGAATGCATGCCACTGCATAAGTATGAGTAGCGCATTCGCTACTGCTAGCACACCGAAGAGAACGAAATCTCGTAGCTGCATAATCTGCAACTGGAAGAGAAAATCATTACCTGGAGTCATCCAAACCGGCAGCGCAATAAAAAGGAAGAAGGTAGCAATTGCGAGTAGGACGAGCGATGGTACTCGTCCACGGGGTGAGAGGGTCGTCCTAACCGCTCGGACGACCCTCTCTGTTTCGGCCCGTGTTCGCATAATTACTTTGTAAGCGCTTCGTCGATGAGCGATTTGATTGATGAGAATGGCAGTGCTCCCGACACCAGTTGTGCGTCACCGTTTGCGTCGATTACGAATGATCCAGGCGTTCCGGTTACTCCAGCCGCCGCTCCGCCCGCCATGTCTTCTTTGACGTGGTCTGCGTATTTGTCACTGTCGAGACAGTCCTGAAACTTCTTGCCATTCAGGCCGAGTTCTTCTGCTAGTGGTACCAGCTCGTCCATGGCAAATCCTGCACCGTTCGAGGTTGTCCTATCAAAGATGGCGTCGTGGTATTGCCAGAACGCATCATTGCCTCCGAGTTCGTTCGCACACTCGGTAGCCTCAGCTTCTTTCTGTGCATTTGCGTGGAAAGAGAGGGGGTAGTGACGGAATACAAGGCGCACCTTGTCGCCGTACTCATCCATCAACTGCTCCATGGTTGGCGCGAAGCGTTTGCAGAACGGACATTCGAAGTCCGAGTATTCGATGAATGTCACTTTTGCATCCTTGTCGCCGCGAATATGGTCGTCTTCTGTCACTTCAGGAACCTCTCCGGTAGGAGTTTTGGTATTCACTGCATTCGCGCCAGAATTCCCGGTATTCGCTACGGCAGCGACCGAATCTCCGTTATCTGTCGTGGCCGAGGTGGTTCGTCCACCACCGAGAATGCCAAATGATGTGAGGAGCGATAGTACTGCGATGCCCGTTACTAATCCAAAGATAAATGATGTTCGAGGATGCATGCTGTCCAGCATCCCGACTTTTTCTTGTTGCATAGCAAAAGAGAATATGAAGGAATAAAAAGTATCCTTCAAAAGCTACGCTCCACGTGTTGCGAAAAAATATGGCAAGAAAGCGCCTTGAAATGAAAATGGAAAGGATCTCGCCCAAACCCAACGTAAATATCTTTCCCTAAATTTTAAAATGAGAGGCTTGCCGGGTTCTGCCCTTTGGCAAACAAACGTGAAAACAAGGGCAAGGACGACGATGGCGATGCCCAATGGGTTTCCTGGGAGGACAGCTTCATCAAATGCGGTGAGGTGTATAGGAGTGACATTTTTTAGCTCATGCTGTTCCGAACAGCATTGATCTACTTCATGTACCGTGATCGTGCTGTAATCAATAGGGTGACATGCGGTGGAGAGCACGAAGGCCGCAAAACTCAAAAGCAAAAAGACCGAGAATACTCGGACGGACGTGACCTTCTTCCAAAATAATCGAAAAATCTTAGTGAACATGGGCAAAGTATAGCAACGACAGAGAAAGGAGCCAACTCTCGGTCACTTGGAATGTGTACAGTCCAGCTTTTTTAAGAATCCTAGATTGGATGGCCATCCAAAAATAACATATACTCTCAATATATGAATAAAATATTCTCAACCTTTTTCGTGACAGCGCTCTTTGTTGGCGCAACGCTCCCTCTGCATGCAGTACGTGCCGCAAGTACGGGAGACCTCGTGAAGTGCAAAGATTACAGCGCGGTATACTATCTTGCCGAAGATGGGGCAAGGTATGTGTTTCCAAACGAGCAAATCTATCTCAGTTGGTATCCGGATTTTCATGATGTAAAGACTATTTCATGCGCCGATCTTGCGACACTTCCGCTCGGTGATCGCATCGTCTATCAGGCGGGTACACGTCTCGTAAAGATTCCTAGCGATCCATCGGTATTCGCTGTTGAGGATGACGGCGTTTTACGTGAGATCCCGAACGAGGCAACTGCAATCGCGTTGTTCGGTTCTGATTGGAGTTTACGGGTAGACGACGTGTCCGAAGCCTTCTGGTCGAGTTTTACCGCAGGTGAACCTCTAGCTGAAGATGAAATACCGGAAGGGACTGTTATCGAGGACGAAGACGGCGATCTTTTCCGCGTTGAACACGACGGTACTGCGACGGAAATCGGCGCGGTTTTGAGGACTGACCAGGAGGCGGTGCTCGAAGAGCATGCGCTTTTCCTTGATGACATTGAGGAGCGGCTTGGCGTTGCCCTTGCGCTCACCCGCGTGGACGC
>JBBTSN010000089.1:0-1085 GCA_038078775.1 Patescibacteria group bacterium
CCCTGAAGATTCGTTGCCAAATTGCCACGGTTTTTAGAGGAGGTATAAGGAGGATTGCTTCCTCCTTGATTTGATGATGATCCATCATCTGAACTCGAAGGGGGAGATGGTGGGGTGTAATACAAGGTAATTTCAATCTCACCATCGCCGATCGTAATTCGCTCTACAATTGCTTCAACAACACGGCGCTTCTCTTCGCTAGGAAGTGTAGGCCAGCGACTATGAACATCACGAGCTTCTTCGATTGCAGTTTCCTGGGAAAGATACGAAATTTTGAGGATATCGATTTCTGCTTGGAGTTCTGGAATTTGATTATCGAGCTGAT
Source organism: Patescibacteria group bacterium (assembly GCA_038078775.1). GTDB lineage: Bacteria > Patescibacteriota > Patescibacteriia > UBA9934 > UBA9934 > JAGORL01. The sequence continues at coordinate 326 of JBBTSN010000089.1, forward strand.
CACGACGCTCGGCAAGTGGTTTGTATTTTGTGCCAAATCCAGATTTATCGATCATGCCAGATTGGTAAAGATCATAAAGTTTGTCGGTCTCTTGGACTAACTTAATAATTTCTTTTTCTAGGACAGAAAGAAGTTCAGACTTTTCCTTGACTGTCTCATTGGCTTGCTCAAGGTGAGCATTGATTTCCTGATCCGAGATAAGAAAGTTCTTTATCTGCTCATGAAACACCGCTTCAAGATCATCAAGAGGCATTTTATTGCGGCACTTCTGGCAGGTGTATTTTGGACTGTTTGAGGGCACGTACATCTTGGTGCCACATACACAGTAGACAAGACCTGAGAAAAGGTAAACCGCAGGCTTTGCCGGACGCTTCAACTTGCTCCGTTGGGCATCAAGATAGTGGTTACACTCGCTCCAGAGTTCTTCAGAAACTATAGGCTCAACTTCTAAATGCACCCATTCTGATTCCGGTTTGAGTACCCATGCACCCTTGCTGCCATCTGGGCTTCGGGTGTAATTTGCACGACGGGTACCCTTGGCAACAGGATCTCGTATGAGGCGATCAACTGTAGTGTCACTGAACTTACCCCCGTTCCGTGTTCGGTATCCCTGCTCATTAAGAAGGCGGGCAACGACTTTTTTCCGCTTATGATCCCGGAAGAGCTCATACATGAGTTTACGAACAGGTGCTTCAACGGGATCAATAAGGAATACCTTATCTTTCCACTGATAACCATAAGGAGCCTGTCCTCCTGTTGG
>JBBTSN010000090.1:0-1554 GCA_038078775.1 Patescibacteria group bacterium
ATCGTCGTCGTCATCACCAACGGACGTATCGAGCGATGCGGTTTCTTGAGAAATCTTTTGAATGTGCACCACCTTATCGATGGGCATGTCCATCTCGGCAGCAAGCTCTTCAAGGAGCGGTTCACGGCCAAGGTCTTGGATGAGACGACGCTCAACCTGCTTAAAGCGGTTGATGGTCTCGACCATGTGCACCGGAATACGAATAGTGCGGGACTGGTCAGCAAGCGCACGGGTAATTGCTTGGCGAATCCACCAGGTTGCGTACGTTGAGAACTTGTATCCTTTACGATATTCAAATTTCTTGACCGCACGGAAGAGACCAACGTTTCCTTCTTGAATGAGGTCAAGAAGAGAGAGTTGTTTACCCACAAACTTTTTCGCAATAGATACTACGAGACGCAAGTTCGCTTCAATAAGACGGCGCTCTGCCTCTTTTTCATTACGTTCTTTGCGTTTTGCAAGTGCAACTTCTTCTTCGGCATTCAAAAGCGGAATCTTACCAATTTCACGCAAGTACATTTGAATGCTGTCCTGCGTGAGTTCAGAAGCAAGTGCCGAAGCTTCTGGGCGCTTATCCTGCGTGATGCGCAATTTATCATAAACGTCATCTCGGTTTTTGCTGCCACCAAGAAACCCTTCCTTCATTTCAACAAAGTGCAAGCCTTTACGTTCCACTCTATCCATGAACTCCTCAAGGAGCTCGAGGTGATCTTCAATATAGCCAAACGTAAACAGTACTTCGTTTTCGGTGACGAAACCACGGGTCATTCCGCGTTCAATCATGCGCTGCAACGCTTCTTCGGTTGGCGGAGGTGACTTTTTATCAATAACAAGCTTTGCCGGTGGATTTTTTCCGCCAGAGGCGGATCCGCTTTTAGCGGACGCCGGCTTTTCTTTTTGTTTTGGTAAAATAGGCTTTACGGCCTTTTTTACAACCTCTTTTTTTGCAGGCTTTGTCGCAACGGCCTTTTTTCCGCCTACTATCGCTTTCACTTTTGAACGAACCGACTTCACAATATTTTTCACAGGCATAGCAAGCGAAGAGACTATTTCACTCTTCGGAATTCAGATTGGAGTGCGGTATATTCAGCGATAAGCGTAGTAAGCAGTGACGAGTCGCCACTTGCTTCCGCTTGCCGAATAGCCGCCTCTAAAGATTTTTTTTGCTCTTCCATGCGCGCGCGTGCGAGCATGATCAGGTGCCTCCGTGCCTCTTCTTGCTTTTGGGGTTGTGACAGTCCGACAACGATCTCGTCGTAACTAAGCACAGCGCGGTCAAGAACATCGAAAGAGATGTCTGAGGCGGTGCGATCGAGATATGTCCGAAGCCACGAAAAAAGGGTATTTCTTTGACCCGAGAGAGGTGCACGAAACTCGGAACTAGTATACACCTCCTGCAAAGCACCGTAAAGTTTTCCCCAAGGTTCGCCTAATTCCTTGCCTGCGAGCTTGTCGAGAATAGCCTGCGTCATGGATTCGTCGGAAAGAGCATGTGCGAAGAGGAAAGAGAGGTATTGGGTGATTGGGGTTGGGTGAAGGGATTGAGGGTATTTC
>JBBTSN010000091.1:0-5731 GCA_038078775.1 Patescibacteria group bacterium
CCTTGGAATGATAATCTCAGCGGAAATCGTTCCACGAAGGTACGATGCGAAACTCATTTTTGACGCATCTTCACCGTGCACAAGAAATACCTTTTGCACGCTTCCCTCTTCTGGATGCAACCAACGTGCGAGTTTTGCGCGGTCGCCATGCGCGGAAAAAGATTCAATCATTCCTACTTCAGCACGAACGGTGATTTCTTTTCCAAAAATCTTTACGGTAGGAGCTTTGTTGAGAATTTTTCTTCCGAGTGTTCCTGGAGCCTGGAAGCCAATAACCAGCAAGCCCGTACGCTCATCATCAACGTAACGCATGAGGTGGTGCAAAATTCTTCCCCCCGTCATCATGCCGTTGCCTGCGATAATAATTTTTGGACCGCGATCGTCGTTAATCTTTTTGCTTTCCTCAGCATGCAACGTTTCATGGAGCGAAGGAAACGAGAAAAAGTCCCCCTGCATGAGCGGATGATCAACCTGAAGATGTGGGCTAAAATGTCGATAAATTGAAGTTGCGCGAATTGCGAGTGGGCTGTCGAGATAAATAGGAACCTTGGGAAGTTTGTTTTGTGTGACGAGAAGATCGAGCTCGTAGAGCAACTCTTGCGTGCGTTCAACAGAAAACGCGGGGATAAGCAGTGTTCCTTTTCGATTGAGTACCTTTTTTGCAAATGCGAGAAGCTTTTCGCTTCGAGATTTTGTGGGCTCATGATCACGATCGCCATATGTTGATTCACATACCACAATATCTGCACGATGAATTGGCTCAGTATCAGGCAAAATTGGCACGTCGTCGTTTCCAATGTCTCCCGAAAATACGAATCGTTTTCCCTCAGCATCAATAGAAATATACGCAGATCCCAGGATATGACCCGCGTCGTGAAACATGATTGAAATTCCGGGTACGGGCTCAATGGTGGTGTGATAATTTATCGTTTGCGTTTGCTCAAGCATGACGTCTTTGTCTTGCTTGCCATACGGCACGATGTCACCACATTTTTCTGCGTTCTCTGCCATGATACCCAGCGAATCCTCAAGAATGATGTCGGTAAGCGCTTTTGTGGGAGGTGTCATGAAAATAGGCCCCCCATATCCCTGCGCAACAAGCTCTGGCAATCGGCCCGTATGGTCAAAGTGGGCATGCGTAACAACTACCGCAACAATCTTTTTTATATCAAAAGAAAAAGGGTCAAGTGTGCGCAGCATGCACATTCGCTCGCCCTGTTTCATTCCACAGTCTACAAGAACATTCCCCGCTGCCGTTTCAAGCAGAAAACATGATCCGGTAACCTCCTCCGTTGCTCCGTGAAACGACAGTTTCATACAAAATGGCTTATTCTTGAGAGCGTCGTTCAAATTCTGTAAAACGCGCCTTCAGGTGAATTAAGTGGCTTTCTATGTTTTGGTCTTCATCAAGTTCGCCCATACGCAGCATATCATCAATAACCTCATCAACAAGCGAATGGTACGCCTCCTCTCCCGCAATTCCCTGCATCATGCCTTCTTCAACAATACGTTCAAAAATTTCTTCTTCTGAAAAGGTGAGATTATCCATACATGGTTATTTTACCGGAAAATTATACCGCCGAAGAAAGGAGGCGAGCAAGAGTGGACGGAGGAACTGGTATATGCTAAAGTTTGAAGTTAAGAGTTATTAGTTTGAAGTGGGTGGATGTTATTTTTGGGTTGGGCTAGGAGGCTAGGCGGGTTAGGTAGAGGCACATTCATCGTTTCTTACCTAGCATAACTAGCCCACTAGCCTACTTTTAAAAAATACCTTTCACTTCATACTTTTAACCCCTAACTTCACACTACATCCATGCTCAACTGGTCGTCTCTTCCAAAACCTATCGTTTGTCTTTCTCCCATGGCCGACATGACCGACTCTGCTTTTTGTCAGGTTGTTCGCGAGGTTACAGCAGAACACAAGGAACGGTTTAAAACCGTTCCTTACACTCACGACGATCTTGTGGTTTTTCGTGAAATGGTTTCTGCGGAGGCGGTTGTTCGAGGGAGCGAAAGAACCCTTGGTATGACCGACATTCACCCTGCCGAGCGTCCCCTCGTGCAACAAATATTCGGAAGTGATCCGGCAACCATGGCCGCCGCCGCAGAGAAAATTGCTGCCGAACATCATCCCGAGGGCTTTGATATCAACATGGGGTGCCCCGTGTATAAAATCGTCCACAATTTTAACGGTGCAGCGCTCATGAAAGAACCAGAACTTGCGGCAAATATTGTGAAAGAAATGAAAAAAGTTATTTCTGTTCCTCTCTCGGTCAAGATTCGGCTCGGCTGGTCTGATCCACGTGATTGTTTGACGTTTGTAAAAGTACTTGAAGATGCGGGAGTTGATCTGCTTACGATTCATGGTCGCACAAAAACGCAAGGCTATTCTGGTGTAGCGGATTGGAACATGGTTGGCGAGGCAAAGAAACAAGTGTCTATTCCCGTTTTGTGTAATGGTGACATTCATAAACCAGAGCTTGTTGCCCAGGCACTTGAACAATCACAAGCTGATGGCGTACTCATTGCCCGAGGTGCGCTTGGCAATCCCTGGTTCTTTTCGCAGTATCAAGAAATTGCCTCAGGAAAGACCCCTGAACCAATCTCTCTTGAAGAACGTGTTCGCGTCGTGCAGCGCCATCTCGATCTTCATCTTGCACAGTATGGTGAAAGCGCGGTAAGCACCTTCCGCAAGCATCTCTCGTGGTATTTCAAAGGCATTCCGAACTTTAAGCAGTATAAGGAACCAATGATGACTGCAAAAACACGCGAGGGGCTTTCCGCGATTCTCGACGAGATCGTAAAATAAAAAATCCCTGCTATGACGTAGAGAAGGCCCAGCGGGCCGTCTCTACAAACACGACAGGGAATTTTTTATTCCGTCTCTTCCTTTTCACCGTCTTCTTCCTCATCCAAATCTCCACTGAAGTCAACTTCGTCTTCATCTTCGTCGTCGTCTTCATCCTTGTCGTCCTTGTCGTCATTAGGGTCCTCATCGCCCATGGCAAGAGGTAATACAACGAGTTCGAGCTCAGTCGTTTCTGCGAATGTCGTGAACATAGCTAAACAAAAGAGTAAGTACTGAACATTATACAAACACTCAGGGGCTTGGCAAGAGGCTGTGGATTTGTCATACTGCGCTGCGTGACGAGTAATGAATTCTCTTTTATTTCGAGGTAGTTTTTGCCCGACAGAGGGAGGATTGCCGAGGCGTACCCAAAATGTACGGCGAGGCAACCGGACCGATGAGGGCAAAAAATAACCGAAATAAAAGAGAATTCTTAATCCGAGATCGTCTAACGGCAGGACGAGGGACTCTGAATCCCTTAATCATGGTTCGAATCCATGTCTCGGAACCATCACGGAACGTTCCCACATGACCGGAATGCTTCGTGACCAGTAAAGACCCGAAGTCTCACGACCTCGGGTTTTTGCTTTGTGTGGATGTTTGGCGACCCTTAGGTTTTCTTGGTCTTTTCAACGATCAGCCGGTCGTCTTTCAAAATGATGCGACTTTTGAGCTGCTCGAGGAGCTTCCTCTTGTCGTCCTTTGATCCCTCTTGAAGAATCAGTCGTGCGCATGCCCTCACATCGAGTTTTGGCATTATGAAGGCATTTTGTTGGTTCGAATCCAGTTTGGATACGACGGCCAGCAAGTGCTGTAATTTTTCCATCTCCGCCCGCACAATTTCCGTCGTCCCCAGCTCATCCAAGTCTATTTTATCGACGATACCAATGAGTTGCTCTACCAGCTGTTCTTCACGTAGAAAGGATGCCCTGCAAGGCTGTCCAAGTTGTTTGGTGCAGTGATAGTAGACGTATCGTTTCACGGTCCCATCCTTGAGCCTCTTCACCTTTTCTTCTGCTGTTATGCCAGCTCCACAGGCACCGCAGGTGAACAGTCGAGTGAACGAGAATTCCTTTGATCCGTTTTTCCCCTTGGGGATCAAACTGAGATTCTCTTTTACTCGACTGAAGAGTTCCTCTGAAATAATTGCATCGTGTCTGCCGCGATACCACTTACCGCTCTTTGTCGGGAATTCGTATCGGCCAGTGTAGAACGGATTATTCAGGATGGCATAGACGCTGCTCAACGCGATGTCCTTTCCCGTACGAGACTTCAGGCGACCGTCCTCGTCGAACCATCGTTTGATTTGTCTCCCAGTCCAACCGTGATTGCCAACTTTTTCAAACGCCTCACGGATGATTGGTGCGCGCTCCTTGTCGATGTGAATACGCCTGGTACCCTTATCTGAATTTTTATCGTGCAGATACCCGAGTGGCGACATATTCGGTCTGTAGCCCATCTCTACTTTCGCCTTTAGCCCGCGCTTGATATTGATGCTCTTGTTGTCGTTCTCGAGCTTCGCCTGGCTGCACAACATCATGAGCATGAACTTATCACTCGGCGAGTTTGTGAACCGTGATCCGTTCGTGCGAATCTCGCGAATAAACCCCTGGTCCATCATGTCTACGATTGTGCCAAGGTCTCCCGCATTACGGCTTAATCGATCTGGTGCCCACGCAAGGATGCCGTCAAATCGCTTCAGTTTTATGTCATCAATGAGGCGATTAAATTCTGGTCGTTGTCCCGACGCTTTTGCCGAATGGCTCTCGCGACGAATCTCGGTGACAAGCAATCCATCCCGCTCAGCGGTCGCCAACATCTCCTTAACCTGCGATTCAATGGAAAGTGCTTGAAGTTCGTCTTGCTCGGTACTTTTTCGTGAGTAGAGGCAGTAGCGTATCGGTCCTAGCGGTATCGGTTGTTCTCCTTGTAAAACCCCTTTCTGTGCCTCGAAGCTGCCTATATTCTCCATATGTTGCCTTGTTATGTGGCATGGACATTAATGCCACATCTGTCCGGGGTGCCTAGCCCCCAAGCTGTAGGTAACTAAAACAAAAAGAAGAACCGCGGACACGACGGCTCTTCCCCAAAAGGTGCTAGAGCCGCCCGGGCGGCTTTAGCATACGGTGTTGCTCTCAAATATACACTCCAGCTTCCTGGAGGTTTTTAACAAAAAGCGGGCTTATGCCCGCCTAATGTACTGGATGTTAGATAAAAGATGCCAAACGGTCCTTTAGGATGCATCACTATCGTCGCTTTCCGAGCCTGAGTTGCTGGAATCATCTGAATCCTCAGACTGATCATCAGCTTCATCCACTGCAATATCGTCCACATCGTCAGATCCTCCATTGTCATCTACGATATCCCCCTCATCGTCGTCAGCTCCTGTGTCCACCTCAAAATCATCGACATCAACTGCGTCATCAGACTCTGCATCGTCCTCATCATCCCCTTCATCATCAATACTGTCCACAGCTTTGCCCCGTGCCCACATAGCGTCGTGTCGAGCCTCGTCTCCGTGCTCTTCTGCCGATGCGATGTCTCCTGCAGTGAGCGCATCCTGCGCCATGGCGAGATGCTCGCGGGCACTCACGAGCAGTGTCTCGGATGCCGTCACTTCCTTTCCGTCAGCCGCATCCTCTGCGATATCGCCCTCTGCTTCGGCGATTTCTTCGATGGCATCGTCAATAGCATCTTGCGCGTCTTCCTCAGCATCGTCCTCGTCTTCTGCTTCATCGAAATCTCCAACGTCGACTGCTTCGTCGTCTTCAACGCCGACAGTTCGGAGTCGCGCGATAAGATCCTCAAGAACAGCAATCGCCGCCGTTGCGTCCACGCGGGTGAGCGCAAGGGCAACGCCAAGCCGCTCCTCAATGTCATCAA